>JAJFKA010000123.1 GCA_021773555.1 Gammaproteobacteria bacterium | reverse complement strand
ACTCGTCGCCACGGTCACCGCTTTTCCTTCAATTTGTAGCGTGCAAATTCGTTACTCTCTTGCGCGAGTAATCTCAACAGTTTGGGTTGTACAAACAGCTTGTCACGGCCGCTTTTCTCTTCCTGCAACACAGCGATGTTGGTTAACTTCTTAAGATATTCGGATGCCGCTTGTCGCTGGACGATGTCGGCTGCCACCAGGTTTTGAATACGGCAATAGGGTTGCGCGAATACCACATCGATGAGTTCACGGGTGTAGATAGCCGGCTGCTCCTGGCGGATGTATTCCGTAGTGTGCTCGAGTAGTGCGCGCACGGCGGCAATTTTGGCCCGCGTCCATAGTGCAGTCTCCTCAATCGCGGCGAGCATGTAGAGCAACCATGCTTCCCATTCACGCCTCTCGGTGACGCCTCGCAGCAGTCGATAGTAGTCCGCGCGATGTTCCAGGATGTAACGACTCAGATACAGCACCGGCACGCTGAGCAAGCCCTGCTCTACCAGGAAGAGCAGGTTTACAACGCGTCCGGTTCGCCCATTGCCATCGGTAAATGGGTGAATCGCTTCAAACTGGTAGTGCGCGACCGCCATGCGCACGAGAGGATCAATGTCCTCGTCGCCGTGTAAGAAGAACTCCCAGTTTGCGAGTTTTTCTCGTAACAGGGCTTCACCCTCGGGTGGTGTGTAAGTGACTTCCCCGGAATCAGGATTTGCGAGTTTGGTTCCAGGCACACGCCGCACATCAATATCCGTGCCTTTTATGGCCGTGCAAATGGCAACGGTGGTGTTGGTGCAAAGGGGCCGGGTCTTAAGCGACTGCACACCCTCCCACAACGCCTTGCCGTACCTCAGCGCTTCTTTGGTCGCCGGGTCAGCATTCTGCTCATTGATCTGTGCATACTTAAATAACGCATCGGTCGTAGTGACGATATTTTCGATCTCAGAGCTGGCCCTGGCCTCCAGCATCGGGATGGTGTTGATGAGCATGGCCGGATTTGGAATAAGATCACCTGCCTCCTTGAGTGCGGCAATTGCGCTTCTCGCGGTGATGCAGGCCTTCAGAACGGCTCTCGTTTCCAACTCTTGGCTGGGTGGCAGCGGCGGTAGCTCGTTGTAGGGTTGGTTTGCGTTAAATGACATGGCTTTCCTGATATGTCGTCATATCGACAGTTTTCCGACATATTAAGCGGATATGCCGTTGGCGTCGACATATTCTGTAGATGTGTACGAAAAATCGCCAAATGGCAACATTTCCAGTCGATAGGTCGCTCGGAGCCAGAGCGCTGCATTATCCAGTCACCAAGCTCAAGCGTTTTGTGGCCGTTCGCTTTTCGCTTTGGTGACCAGATATCACCACTTTCTTTTTCTTGCTTGAAGGTTTGATTTTGATTTACCCACCAGTAGTCGATCATAGTGGCTGAAGGTTATTCATTCTCATTCCAGAACGTTTTAGATGTCACATCCGGCTGCAACAAATGCTCCAGAAAAGCTCCAGTCACTTTTTGTTTTTCGTATCCGCTGAAGGCTGAACCAGGAATCTCCCGGAAATTGGCCGCACGATTCCATTTTTAGACGCATTTTGACCTAATTGCCGGAAATCAACCGCTAGCGCTTTGATTGCGGTCAAAAATGGGATAGATTTCACTTTCGCGTTAATTCTCCGGGGATTGCGCCCATTTTCCGGAAATATCGAAGCCAAAGCACAGCGCACAAATAAGAGTGCATAAAAAGAGTAAACGAGAAAATGAGGTCGATAGCGGGTTACGGTTGGTTAAAAGAAGCTTATGACCTCCCCGTCATTGACCTATGGCAAGAGTGCTGGATTGACACCGCAAGCAAAGGACGTAAAAAACAGGACCTCGGCACCCATAAAATTGAAGTCTTTGAAGCCAGCTATCAACCAGAAGACTCATTAACAGCACAATTCCAATTTGCCCTTCGTTACGAAGGCGTCAACCTGCAACTGTTAAGTATGCTGTTTGGTAAGACAGGGCATCTAGCGCTTGCCGATTGGATTTCGCAGAGCCCTGGCTCCGTTTACGCCAGACGCGCGTGCTTCCTGTATGAATGGCTCACCGATGAGGCAATGCCCATTGAGAGCCCAGTGCCATCAAAGGCCCGCTATGTCGATGTGCTGGATTCAGATATCCAATTTGGCTTGACAGCAATTAATCGGACGGCCAGGTTCCGGGTCAACAATAACCTCCCAGGCACGCGTCAATTTTGTCCGCTGGTTAGAAGAACGGGATTTCTGGAGGAGATCCAACACAAAGACCTCAGGAAGCAAACCAAGCTCACGCTCACCCGATATGACGAAGACCTACTCCAGCGCGCTGCAACCTTCTTATACCTCAAAGAGACTCAATCCTCTTTCGAGGTGGAGCGGGAAAAACCCTCACCAGACCGGGCGCAACGATTTGCCGATCTATTGAGCCAGGCTGACACAAGCCGTCCGCTGACTGAGGAGCGACTCGCAGAACTACAAAATGCTGTAGTCGACCCACGCTTCCATGAGTTCGGCTGGAGAGGGCAGCAAAACTGGATCGGTGATGATCTGGGTGATAGGCAAAAGATAGACTTCGTTCCGCCCCGCCCTGAGGACGTCCCCGGCCTTATGCAGGGCCTGCTAGATACCGCCGAGAAAGCACGAGTCAATGTTCAAGCTGACGATGATAACCCGGAGACAGAGTCAACTCTTGATGACTTGATATTCGCCGCTACCATTGCCTTTGGTTTTGTATTCATACACCCATTTATGGATGGCAATGGCCGCATCCACCGATACCTGATCCATGAGGTGCTGGCCAATGCTGGCTTCACGCCACGGGGCATTGTCCTGCCGGTGTCTGCCGTCATACTGGCCAACCTGGACCGGTATGTCGCCGTTCTCGAGAAGTTTTCAAAGCCTGTAAGAGAAAGAACCAGCTACTCACCGGCGCTGCCGAACGCAGTTGCGACTGGAAACGATGCCGTCTATTTCAGGTACTTCGACGCGACCGAGCAGACCGAGTTTCTATGTGGGGTGCTACTGCAAACAATTGAAAAAGACCTGCAGGAAGAAATCGATTTTCTCGTTGGCTTCGGTCGAGCACAGAAGTCACTGAACGAACTCCTGGACTGGCCAGGACAATCTCTAAGCCTGTTTATTCGGGTTGTGCACCAAAACGGAAACCAACTTTCGAAAGCCAAAAAAGAAAGCCATTTTGACTGGATGACAGAAAGGGAAATAGCGCTGGCAGAGGCAGCCGTTAAAGAAGCTTTTAATAGCACAGATGACCAGCACTGACCAAAATTTAAAACATGGGAACGACGTTAACACCATGCACTTCGGGAATACACGTCAGGAAACCAGGACATGAGCAATGCAACCCAACAACAAAAAGCCGAAGAGCGCCGGTAACATTCTCAAATCTGCTGTGAGAAATGTTTCAGCTGAATCAACCGGAATTGGATTTCGGCCTGTATAGCATCATGCATGCCAAGGTGCATATTCCGGCGAACGTGAACACCCAATCTGGCACCGTGAACACCTGGGCCAACCCACACATGACTAGGTCCGGTTTCTAACGCATGTGCTTACGATGGACCGGAATATGCAAAGGAATACATCTGTGTTTTCAAGATATTAAGCGTAACACGTGCGCCGCCTACGCATATTGTTAAGCACCCAAAGTATACATCCGCCAACCACTCCGCTAAATTTGTAAACCCATGAGCTTCAAGAAACTGGCGCGGGCCAGACAAGCAAAGGGATACTCACTTCGGCAACTGGCAGAACAGGTTGGGGTGAGCGCTATGGTCATCTCCAAGTATGAGCGGGGTGTGATCAACCCGTCAGCCAAAGTGCTCGCAAAACTCCTGTCGGCACTGGGTGTTTCTGAAAGTTACCTGCTCGATGAAGTGCAAATCGAGCTCACCGATATCGAGTATCGGACCCTCCATGATCTTGACTTGCCGCTCGTGCAGAAAGGCAGGATTGCGGCAGACGTCACCCGCCAGTTAGAAGTGCGCCTGGAATGCGAAGCAGTGTTGCCCACGCTGAAACCGGGGCAACTGACCCTGCCGCGGCTGCCTCGCAATATCCAGTCATATGACGAGATTGAAGCGATCGCGGGATCGGTGCGTAAGTCCTGGGGGCTTGCGCTCTACCCGATCAAGAACATGATTGTGTTATTAGAAGATCACGGCTTCAGGATATTCAGTTCGCCCTTCGGTGCCATCGACCGGTTTGATGGGTTTAGTGCGCTGTGTGATGACATGCCGATCATTGTCACCGGCAAAGGCTGGCATGGCGATCGTCAGCGTTTCACGCTCGCCCATGAACTTGGCCACTTCGTGATGAAGGGCAGGCTCAGTCAAAAACTGGATGAGGAGACGGCCTGCCACCGGTTTGCGGCTGCGTTCCTGGCACCAGCGGCAGAAGTGCTCCGCATCCTGGGCGATGAGCGAGCGTCTCTGATTACCCGCTACGAACTCTATATGCTCAAACACGCCTGGGGCATCTCGATGCAGGCGTGGGTGTTTCGCGCGTTGCATCTCGGCATTATCAACGAGTCGCAGCGACAGGCGCAGTGGCGACTGGCAGTAGGGAAAAACTTCAAGACTGAACCGGGAGAGCAGTATCCTGCCGAACAACCGTTTCATCTTTACCTGGCAGTGGCAAGAGCCTTGTCTGAAAAGTTAATCGACCCGGCGGTGGCAGCCGATTTCCTGGGAGTAGAAGAGGCGTTACTGGATTCGCTGCTGGAAATGCAAATTAGCTCATCCCAGCCATAGTTGAACCAGTCCTGCACCGGGGCTGGATTAGCCCTCAAGTTCGCGACAATCAAGATACACATCGTGAATGAATTCGCTTAAACCATGTGTCTTTGGGATACCTAAACTTGATTTCGCCAACCGCAGGTCATCCTGCCATGCCTCGATGCTGCCCGGACCCTTCACATCCTCTGCATTAATAAAATACATAAAGATCAGGTGAGTGTTGATGCCATTTAGTTGCCGGAGCAGGTACAGGTGCGCGATTCGATTGGCGATCTGGTAGTACTGCCTACTCCAGGGAATGTGCTCATCAATCCCCAGATAGGCTTAGCACTCGGCAAGGCTCTGCTCGATCAGGCGCCGCGACGTCTCGCCGGCCTGCGTGCCCGGTGACTTTACTTCCGGCAGATTGGCCTTGGCTTCTACCAGAAGCACCTCATCCCGGCTGGTTGTCGCAAGCCCATCCCATTGTGGTCCAAGGTTTGGCCAAAATGTACTCAATGCTCTCCCGGGCAGCGTGATCGATAATCGATCGAGGAAATCCGCATCACGATATTCGGCATAGTCGTCATTCTGCACAGGCGAAACCCAGTGGATGCTAGTCGCCGGGTCCAGGGAGCAGGCCTTCTCTATCCGGTTGTTGGTGTAGGCGGGGAATCGGTTAACAGCCAGTTGAATCCATTTCAGGCTGCCTTTTGGGGAAGGATTTGAATCTGTAACACGCATGGCTGGAGTTTATCCCAATTGCTTAGTAGTCGTGGTCTGAATAATAAAGTTTACAATATGTCAACAATGGTTGTATTGTGTAAACTCGTCAAGCAGCAGTTCAGAGACGAAAGCATTCGACAAGTCACCGCACGGGTGTAGGCTCTCGGTCGATGGCCCGACAGGACAGCAGCAGATCATCAGTCTGTCGCAGTGATGGGGGGAGTAACCACAAGTATGCAACTGATTGAAGATATGCTGGTCACGTCAGCGACTGACCTGGCGACATTTATGGGTTGCCGCCATGCCACAGTGCTGGACACGCAACGTATCGCTGGCGAGTTGGATAAACCTGTCTACTACAACGCCACCCTCGAGCAACTCAAAGAGCGTGGTGAGCAACATGAAAAAGCCTACCTCCAACACCTGCAAGCCACTGGCTTAAAGGGCGTAATACTCAGCATGCAATCGTCCCAGGCAGAACTGTTGGCCGCGATGCAATCCGGCGCGGATTTTATCTACCAGGCGAAGTTGAGTGATGACAGTTGGCGAGGTTATGCCGACTTTCTCATCAAGTCCGAGCAACAAAGCAACCTGGGTGACTACGCATACGAGGTGCTGGATGCAAAGCTCGCGAAAGAAACCCGTGGTGAAACCATCCTGCAATTGTGTGTGTACTCAGAGCTGCTCGAAGTACTTCAGGGAGTGCCACCACAGTATGCCTACGTACTCACCCCCGGTGATTTTGAACCGGAAGCATACCGGTTAGCCGAGTACAGCGCCTATTACCGCCTGGTGAAAAAGGACTTCTCGCGTTTCGTGACGACCGCCAAAGATACCCAGAGTTACCCGGACCCGTGCGATAAGTGTGATCGCTGCGACTGGTTAACGCATTGCAAAGGCCAGTGGCGGGCCGATGATCATCTGACTTTTGTTGCCGGGATTCATCGCTCGCAGCGAGTGGAACTGGTGACGCAAGGGTACGAGACCCTGACAAAGCTCGCGCAGATGCCCTTGCCTGTTCCGTTCGGTCCCGAGCGCAGCTCTGCAGAGAGCCTTGGACGCGTGCGGGAACAGGCGCGGGTGCAGTTTGAGGCTCGCTCAATCGCGACGCCACACTACGAACGATTGCCGCAAGTGCAAGGCCAGGGTTTGAATCAGTTGCCGGTGCCTTCGCCAGGCGATGTATTTTTTGATATTGAAGGTGCACGGTTTGTTGGTGAATACGGCTTCGAATATCTGTTGGGTTTCAGTATGTCTGATGAGGGAG
>JAJFKA010000122.1 GCA_021773555.1 Gammaproteobacteria bacterium | reverse complement strand
CCAGCCAGGGCATAAATGACGCGTTTTCAACTGCATCCCAAAACCACCAACCACCCCAACCAAGTTCGTAGTACGCCCACCAGCTGCCGAGTGTGATTCCCAGTGTGAGGAACGCCCAGGCAAGGTTTGTCCAGGGCCTTGACCATCGTGCCCAGGCTGCATCGAGACGACCGCTGGTGAGGGTTGCGATCGCAAAGGCAAATGGCACCGCAAAACCAACATAGCCCATATACAGCATGGGGGGGTGAACGATGAGACCGAAATCCTGCAGTAGCGGATTAAGGTCCGCACCTTGTGACGGGTAGACAGGCAGAGTTCGGTCGAACGGATTCGAAGTCAGCAGAATGAACAATATGAAACCAGCACTGAGCGCACCCATAATGGCAAGTACCCGTGCCCGCATGTCCGGTGTCAGGCTCCGGCTGAACAGACTCACCGCAAGTGTCCAGCCCGACATCACCAGTATCCAGAGCAACATGGAACCCTCGTGGGCACCCCAAACCGCAGAGATTTTAAACTGCAACGGCAATTCGGTATTCGAATTACGCGCAACATAGGCCACGGAAAAATCGCTGTTTACAAATGCATGGACCAGACAGACAAAACTGAGCAACACAAATACCCACAAACCCAGCGACAGCGAACCGGCAAGTTGCATCAATTGAAGTTCACGCCTGTACACCCCAATTGCGGGCAGTATCGCCAGGCACAACGACAGCCCCAGTGCCAGAATCAGGCTAAAGTGTCCGAGTTCGGCGATCATTGGCGTGTTCCGCCCTTGAAAGTCTCCGGGTCGTTGTGTGAGTCAGGCAGCACATCAACAAGCTCGGGTGGCATGTAGGTTTCATCATGTTTGGCCAGCACTTCCTCTGCCACAAAGTTTCCATCTCGGCCCAGTATTCCCCGCGCAATAACACCCTGCCCCTCGCGAAACAGATCGGGCAGGATACCGGTAAAACTGACGTTCACATCGGCACCCTGCAGATCGCTGATCACGAAATCCACACGAAGGCTCTCGGTTGCGCGCAGCACGCTACCCGCGACAACCATTCCCCCCGCGCGAATAACTACTCCCGTCGGCGCTTCACCCGCTGTAATCTGGCCGGGTGAGTAAAACAGATTCATATTTTCGTTTAGCGCCGACAGCGCCAGTCCCACCGCTGAGGCAGCAGCTAGAACAACGAACAACACCAGCAACAATCGGTTTCGGCGCTGTGGTTTCATGGGACCAAATTTCATGAATTTTCCTTGCCCGCAGGCTTCGCTTGCTGTTGCAGCAACCGACGTTGCGCGCTGATGATTTCTTTTCTCATCAATATGGGTCGGACAATATTGTAGGCAAACACCACCGCAGTAATACCATAGGCACTCCAGATATAGAGTCCGTGACCGCCCATTTCAATGAATGTTGTCAGGTTGTTCACGATCCAACCACCAGTCGCTGTACCCAGTCAGTGCGAAATTCCCGATTAAGTATCTCAACCCGCATCCGCGTGGCCCACAAGGTAAAGAAGAACAGATAATACCCGAGCACCATGACCAGCAAGGGTATCCACATTTCTGCCGGCATCGCCGGTTTTTCGCCAAGGCTGAAACTGGACGGCTGATGCAGGGTAAACCACCAGTCAACTGAATACTTGATGATCGGCAGGTTCACAACACCCACCAATGCCAGCATGGCGGTCGCACGACCCGCAGACTCCCGGTTTTCCATGGCCGAGCGCAACGCAATAATGCCGAGATAGAGAAACAGTAACACCAGGGTTGAGGTCAGTCTGGCGTCCCACACCCACCAGGTACCCCAGGTTGGCTTACCCCAGATTGCACCGGTCACCAGCGCGAGGAACGTAATGGAAGCGCCTATCGGCGCTGCACATTGCAGCGCGACGTCTGCAATCTTTATTCTCCAGATCAGGAACACTGCCCCGGCAACCGCCATCATCGCATAGCCTGACTGGGCGACGATTGCTGCGGGTACGTGAATGTACATGATGCGGACGCTGTTACCTTGCTGGTAGTCCTCGGGAACAAAGCCGAGCGACCAGATAACACCGGTGAGAATTGACAATCCGGAGAGCACCCACAGAACGGGAAGTAACCGTCCGCTGATCTCATAAAAAGACCTGGGCGCACCCAGCCGATGGAACCAGTTCAGCATGATGAGTTGGTAGTCCGGCAATGAAAAAAAACGCATCTTAGCAGACTTTGTTTAAATACCGCCTGACCGGGCTCAGGTGCTATTGGCTTAGGGATATTTTCACTCCGGCACTCGCCGCCAGGGGCGCAAAGCCCAGGCTTAAGGACAGTAAAGCGGCCAGCCAATAGAAATAACCGGTGTAATCCAGTCCCGCCGCACCTGCTTTGACCATTTCTGTTGCGAAAATGAGTAGTGGTACGTAGAGCGGCAGCACAAGAATTGATACCAGCACTCCGCCTCTGCGCAGGCTGAAAGTCAGCGCCGCCCCGATTGCCCCAAGCAGGCTGAGGATCGGTGTGCCCAGCAGCAACGAGAAAAAAATTGCCCTGATACCCTCTGGATTAACAAATAACATGAGCGCCAGCATCGGGCTCAGTATCGTCAAAGGTAAACCGGTCATCAGCCAGTGGCTGGCAATTTTACCGCCAACAATGGACACCAGAGAACGCTCATTAAGCAACATCTGCTCGAGAGAACCATCCTCAAAGTCGCCGCGGAACATCACCTCAACGGACAATAGCGTCGCCAGTAACGCGGCAACCCAGATTACGCCCGGTGCTATTTCACGCAACACCGCCTCCGATGGACTGATACCGAGTGGAAACAAGGTGATGACGATGACGAAAAAAATCAGCGGATTGATAACTTCTGCCGGACTTCGAAAAACCACCGCCAGATCCCTGCGGATCGTTTTCAGGAACATCAGCGCGAGCTCGCCAGCGTCAGGTTGGTGACCGGCTGGTCCAGCTGCAGCGACTGGTGACTCGTCAAAATCACAATGCCCCCCTGTTGCACATATTCACTCAACCGGGATTCGAGCAGTGTGACGCCCTCGGCATCAATGGCACTGAAGGGTTCATCGAGAATCCAGGCGGGGCTTGTTAACAGAAAAAGGCGTGCCAGATTGACTCGTTTACGCTGGCCTTCTGACATGGAACCGCACAGGGTATCTTCAAACCCCGTCAAGCCGACGACAGCCAGAGCCTGGCCCAGCGCATCGGAATTCACGGAAGCACCTTGCAGATTTGTCAGCCAGCTGAGATTTTCCAGCGCGGTGAGCTGATCTTTTACGCCCGGTTTGTGACTGACGAATAATGGCCAGGCATCCAGATCCCAGCTCACCTCGCCTTCATAGTCTTCGTACAGACCTGTCAGAATTTTAAGCAGAGTGGTCTTACCTGTTCCGTTATTTCCAGCAATCCGTAGTACTTCACCCGCACCAACAGAAAACGACAGGTCATCGAACAGGATACGTCGTTGCCTTTCACATCGCAGGTTGCGGACGTGGAGTTTTGACTGGGTTTGCTGCATTAAAGATCACGAACCGGAGATAAGTGCGGCGGCAAGTATAGCAGCATGAGCCAGGGGAAATGCCATGAATCCCCAATCGATAACTCTGAGCCGGTAATCATTAAATTTATCCCGCCGCTCACCCATGTAAGCCAGTATAATCGCGCCTCGAATTTTCTAAGGTCGCGAACATGTTGTTCAAGAACGCTTTTATTTACAGGATCACCAGCAAGTTTGAACTTTCATCCGAGGCGCTCGAGAGTCATCTGGAAAGCCAGACATTCAAACCTACCTCCGGCATCCGACCGTCGAGCTTTGGCTGGGTGGCGCCGCTCGAGGGTATCGATGGTTCGCTCATCCATGAGGTCGCCGGCAGCATCCTGCTTTGCGCCAGGCGAGAGGACAAGATTGTCCCAGGCAGCGCTCTCGCGGACGTGATGAGCGAAAAAATTACGCGGATAGAACAACTCGAAGGCAGACCGCTCCGTGCCCGGGAAAAACAACGACTAAAGGACGACTCACTAGCGGAACTGCTGCCCCGGGCACTGCCACGCTCAAAAAACATTCAGGCCTATCTCACCCCGGCGGACAACTTACTGGTGATCAACACCTCATCAGCGGCGGAAGCCGAGTTATTTATTAACTGCCTTCGTGATTCACTCGGCTCCTTCTCGGTTGTGCCGCCGCAGCTCAAAGCAAAACCGACTGACGCATTTACGCAATGGCTGAAATCGCGGAAGTTACCCGACGATTTCACCCTGGGTGACGCTTGTGACCTGTTCGATATCGAGGATGGCAGTATGGTCAGTTGCCGCAAACAGGACCTCGATACCAGCGAGGTCAGATCTCACATCGACGCAGGCAAGCGTTGCACAAAACTCAATCTGCGCTGGCACGGTGACCTTCGCGTCACTGTCGACAAGGACGCCACACTCAGGCAGATCAAACTGGAAAGCAGCGATGATGAAGGCGATGAGGATGCAGATCCGGTCGCAATGCTCGATGCGGCATTCGCCAGCATGACGCTGGAATTTGCCCGCTTTATACCCGCCCTGTTCACCGCACTGGGCGGCGAATCGAGAGACTAGCCCGCACTATTCATGAAGGGAATGGATTTTATGGCAATTGTGGCAAAGAAGGTTGGACAAACATCGTGAAAGGCATAGCCGTAGCTATGTCTTGAGCGATTTTGTTCAAGATTCGAAGGCAGAATTGTCTAAAAAGCCATTCAGACACAGACTGTATTTCACGAATTGACCTCCATTTTTACCTAACCTATTGAAAAACAATACCTAACGATTGTACTGTGTCGCCTTCGTGAGTAATGCGGGCTAGACCTCGTCCTTTAGTCGCGGCTTACGTGGTGTAAATTTGAACTTCTGTCCACCCAGTGCGGCCTCGTACATCAGCCCGCCAATGGCATGCGTAAATACCGCCATACCCTTGTTGTAACCGGCATCGACCTGAGCCGCAGTCGCGGGACCGGCGCTGGCGCTGGCTGACAGACCTGTGGTTCCGGCCTGGGCCTGGGCTCCGGCAGTGATTGCAACCGCAGACGCGGTCGCATCAAACTCGTATCGCCCGGAGGTAAACTCATCGTAGGACCGCTTGTCCTGCAGAAAGATGATTTCACTGAACGCCTGGCCCCCGAGCTGAAAACCAACGGACAATTTTGTCAGGGTAACCTTGCCCGTTAATTTGCCATCCCGGTAGACTTCGCCTTCACCGTAGGATCCACCAATACCGATGCCGCCTTTACCGATGGCCGGGAAAATAGCGTACGCATAAGCATTTTTGAAAAATGGTGCAACTGTTTTGTTGCCTTCAAACACGGCGATTGTGCTCTGGTAGCTATCCGCCAATGCCGCAGAAGTGATCGTAACCAGAACCAGAAACGCAATACGTACCATAATACTTTCCTTATCGAAGCCGCTGTTTAGGCAAAACAGTTAAGCGAAGTGGCCTTTAGCCAATTAGACACAAGGTCGCTGTCATTGGTTTCAGCCAATGTCAGGATTTTTTGCCTGAGCATCTGCCGCGAGCGCTCCGGGTAAGGTCGACAGAGATAGCTCACCTCCTCACCGTAGATGTCCGCGTGAAATGCCTTGGCACCCGCAGCCAGCGCCTGCCCGTTCGCCATAACATAGGGAACATAGGTCAGTTGCATTTCTCCCAGCACAAACCGGGCGAAAGGAGTCGATTCCGGAAAGGGTGCAAGCTCACCTTCTCCATCCCACTGGTCCGCCGTCTGCTCGGCCCATGCCAGGACTCGTTGATATCCGGCGATTGCTCGCTTCGGGGTCGGATCCATATTGGTATGGGCACGCAAACCACCCAGCACAACGCAATCAACCGCAGTGGGTCGATCACCAAGCAGATATCGGGTTGATTGCAACTGTAATTCCAGCGCTTCCATAATACGCAGGTACTCGGCTTCAGCCTGATCCTGCTGATGCTGGCTATCGGTACCCGTGGCCCGGCAGGCTCGCGGTCCCCAGGCACGAATTCGCGCCGCCGCTTCAGCATTACCGCCGGTCATCCTTGCTGACGCAAACTCCGCACTTTCTTCATAGTGCCAGCGATAGTGCACCATGGTTCGGGCGATCCACTCATCAAAATATTCTTCCAGGACATGAGTCAGTACACCCAGTGCGCCATCGGGGAACATCTCTCGCCCGGGGAACCGGGAGTCCAGCAAATACATTAACGGTGTGGTATCACCGATCATCCAGTTTTCCGGTGTTTGTAAAACCGGCACCTGATGTGTTCCCGAGCGCTGCTCAACGTCTGCCGCTATGTCCGGCGTCTTGGCTACAATTTCAAAATCAGCGCCATAGAAAATCAGTGCTGCTTCAAGTTTGCGAGTGAAATATGACAGTTCTCCACCATAAACCCGGTAATGACTATTCATCTTTGTGCTCCTACCGTTATTTCCAGTTTTCCAACACCCTCAACACCAGCTTCGATCAGATCACCTGGATCAATCGGGCCCACTCCCGCGGGTGTACCCGTAAAAATCAGATCGCCGGGCGCGAGCACAAACAGGCTCGACAACCTCGCTATCACCTCAGGCACTTTCCAGATCATCTGATTAATATCGCCGCGCTGCCGTTGCTCGCCATTAATCGACAATGAGATTTGACCTTCTGCGAGGACGCCCGATCTCGACAATGGCATAACCGCAGAACACGGCGCTGCGTCTGCAAAGGTCTTACCCGCTTCCCAGGGGCGGCCTTTCGCTTTCGCGTCGGCCTGCAGGTCCCGCCGGGTCATATCGATGCCGACAGCGTATCCGAACACCAGAGTCATTGCGTCCGCGGCATCAATATCCCGCGCACCACGACCAAGAGCGACCACCAGTTCGACTTCATGATGAACGTCCTGGCTGAATGCCGGATAGCGCATCTGCGCACCCTGCTGCATGATCGCAAAGGACGGCTTTATGAAGAAGAACGGCGGTTCCCGATCGGGATCATGACCCATCTCCACCGCATGATCAGCGTAATTGCGTCCCACGCAGTAAATCTGACCGACCGGGAATCTATCTGCGGAATCAACAACCGGTAGCGAAACCTGCTCCGGTGGATTCACTACATAAGTCATGGGCTCTCCTTTGGTTGACGGCGAACTGCGAACAGCTTTCGTTTCATCCGGCCTTCAAGTCTACAACAAGGCGATTACGGGCAATAACGAGAACGGGAATAAGTAGCAACAGCCACGGTATGCTGAGTGCAATCAAACCATTCCAGCCCAATTGCACCAGAATCACACCAGATCCCAGTGCTGCTGTGGCCTGCATGGAAAACACGATAAAATCATTTAGCGCCTGTACCTTGAACCGTTCCGAATCACGATAAGTCTGGGTCAGCAAGGTGGTTCCGCCCAGAAACATAAAATTCCACCCGACTCCCAACAACACCAGTGCCCACCAGTAATGAATTAACTGCTGGTCAATCCAGGCAACAAACAGACATACGAACAGTAGACCAAGGCCTGCTGCGATGATTCGGAGAGGACCAAATCTGGACACCAAAAATCCACTGAACAAAGACGGCAGAAACATGGCCATGATGTGGCTTTGGATCACCCAGGCGGTGTCCTCCAGATTGAAGTGATCAACCTCGTGCATGCTGACGGGTGTTGCGGTCATGATCAGACTCATGACGCACCAGCCGACGACCGCTGCACCGATGGCCACCAGAAACGCAGGTTGTCGTGCGATTCTGCTCAAGGGGCGTTGAGCTTCCACAACCTGCTCGACGTCTACTTTCCTGTTCTGATAGAAACAGATCATGATGAAGGTTACGACCATAAATCCGGACAAGCCAAAGAACGAACCCGTATACTTCCCATAACTTGACGCATCCTGCAGTTGCTGTGCGGTCTCTGGACCCATAAAAGCAGCCGCGACGCCTGCCAGCATCAAAATAGACAGCGACTGACCCACGCGGTCCGGGGGTACAGATTCTGCAGCGGCAAACCTATATTGCTGGACGAACGCATTGTGGCTGCCTATCAGGAAGGTGCCGACGCAAAAAAGGGTAAAGTTTTCCAGATGAATTCCACCGGCCGCTAACAGCCCGCCGAGTGCACAATAGCTGGCACCAAACAGAAATCCCACTTTTCGACCGAACCGACCCATGAACAGTGCGGCAGGAATCGTAGTCGTCGCGGTGCCGACGATCATCAACGCGATCGGCAAGGTCACCAGATCCGGTGAGGGAGCAATAGCCGTACCTACGATTCCACCTAACAACACAACCATAGGTGTGCCTGACTGTGCAAAAGCCTGCGCAATTGTAAGAATGGTCAGGGTACGATACATGTGGCTCGGCTCGATAAAACGATGGGAAGATAAGATGCTGGCTGTGCGCAACACGCAGTATCATACCTTAACCTTCGTGCGTTTGATGGAAAAATCCGCACTGCCATGAATCTCGACAATGTTTACGAATTCTCTCTGCGCGGAACCCAATTCGATGAATTCTTTATTGACGTCTACTGGCAATTTTCACGAACCTGCGAGCGCTCAACTTAACGCTCGCAAGCAGATGAAGATACACAATCAAGATGAAGCCGCCGCGGCATATTTCTCACCCAGCATGGGAATCATTTCCTCTGGCGTACCCTGGCGAAGTAAGCCACCGTCCGACATCTCGACAATCAGGTCGTAATGTTCAAGGCTCTCCAGTCGGTGCGCTATGGTGATGACAGTTCTCTCTGATAACGCTGTTCGCATCAATCGCTGGATCGCTTCATCGGTCTGACGGTCCATCGAACTGGTGGGTTCGTCCATCAGAATGAATTTTTTGTCCAGGAGAATCAGCCGAGCGACACAGAGCAGTTGCCGTTCGCCAACGCTAAAGTCCCTTCCACCCTCGAGTACCCGTGCATCCAGATCGACATCCAGGCCGACTGTGGCCAGCGCATGATTCAGCCGCGCATCTTCAACGTCGAGTTCACCGGCAAGGTTAAATCGGATGGTCCCCGCGAATAAATAGGGGTCCTGAGGAACAACACCAAAATGAGACCGAACACAGTTTATCTCCACGGTAAAAATCGACCTGCCGCCAATTCTGATATCACCACCCTGGTGGTACACCATGCGAAACAACGCCTGCATCACGCTCGATTTACCGGCCCCGGTTCTGCCAATTATTCCGATCTTTTTACCTTCCGGAAAAACGACTGACAGCTTATCCAGTATGCAGGGTAATCCAGGACGATAAGACATGGTGTATTGATCGAACACTATGTCACCGGACAGCGGTACCGCAACCACATCATCGACAACCTGTACCCGCGATTCTGAAGCCGTTTCATGAGGCAAATCAATCATGAAGAATGCTCGTCTCGCATGGGACGCGGTTTCACCCAGAAAAGACATATCCCAGGCAAGACCGAAGAACAGGTTGTTCAGATTAAATACAGCGGTAACAATCACCGCGGCCAGCGTTGCCGTAATGAGTCCATTGTGCAATCCGTAGGTGAGGAAGCTGTAGACGATGATCGCGTAAACGGCGGAGATCAGCCCCATCCACAACATTCCCCAACTCATTAATCGGCAATAAAAAAGCTGAATGTTCATGGAGGCACCAAATGCCTTATGGATGCGCGCGAGCAGGTTGGACTGCTTGTTATAGAGCGTAAAGATTGTCCTGCCCTCAATCAGATCAGTTTCTCGATGTAGCGCTTCGCCAATCTTAACTGCACGAATTTCCCGGGCATGGCTCATCATTGGCGCCAGCTGTGCCTGCAGGGCGATGTACAAAAACACCACCGGAACAATCAGTAAACCGGCGATGGGATTAGCAACCGCAATGAGTAAACCCACAAACAACACCTCAACCAGACCGTTGGTCGTATCACCAAGTGACATCACACCTTCGAGGCGCAACATTCCATAATCTCCCAGCAGCCGGTTAATCAGGCGGCCGGAAGGGTTCTCATCAAAGAAAGTGGTCTTAACTCCAGAGATGGACGTCATCATGTCTGCCTGAATCTTCTGGGTGGACCACTGCCCGGACAATTCAAACAAAGTCCAGGCGCCAACCCGGCACAACATGGCGAACACCGTCAGCAGCAGCAGGGTTGACAGGGTCGCCGGTATGACGATATCCAGCCCGAACAACGAATGAGTAACACTGCAATCAGGTGCCGCGCCACAGGTGACAAGTTCACCGACAAACCAGAGAAAATAGGGTGGTATCGCACCAGCCAGTAAAATGACCAGGATCGTCGGCACCAGTATTTTACGCAGCAATGTCAAACTCGACGCGAACCTGATCAAGGTCCTGATGTTGTTCTGTTTAGCGGAGACTTCTTCTTCACTAACAAAATTCTTATGGTTCATTATTCATTTCCTCAAACTCTCCAGCTCGGAGATGCTGGTTGAACTCCGAATCCGGATTGTTAATCAAATCCTTAGGCGCGCCATCTTCGATGATCTGGCCCTTATCAAGCACAATCAGGCGATCCGTTTGTTTTAGTTCACTTAGCCTGTGGCTGCACAACAAAAACCCCTCAGGCACGGTAAGCAATGTCTTCATCAGCGCGCCTTCGGTTTCCGTATCGACCGCACTTAAAGGGTCGTCAAGTACCAGGTAAGCCCTGCGTGAGTACAATGCCCGCGCCAGATTCACGCGTTGTTTTTGTCCTCCTGAAAGGTTGACACCGGTTTCCCCCACTTCTTCATCGAGACCTTGCTGCCAGTGGCTGATATCGGCGGCGAGCTCAGCCAGACGAACCGCCTGGAGCACATCACCTTCAGCCGCATCAGTTTCCAGTGCCACATTGACGCCAAGGCTGGCGTTCGAGAGATAAGCTTCCTGGGGCATATACCCGATACAGGATCGATAGCGATGATAGATATTCTCGTGCCACAGGTCGGCGATCACGCCATTGTCGAACTCCACCTGGATCCTTCCCTGCGTGGGTTTCATCTCTGCACAAATCAGTTGCAGTAACGTCGACTTGCCTGCGCCAACGGTACCAATCAGGCTGACATGCTCCTTGAGGTCCAGTGTCAGGTAAAGATCACTCAGTACCGGGTGTCCCTCTTCGCCTTCATAATGAAATCCAACGTTGTTGAAGTGCAATCGAGACGGGCTGGCACTGGCAACGGATTGATGCCAGGCGGGCAACAGATCATCACTAACATCCCGATGCTCAATCAACTTGTTCAGACGCGCAACGCAAGCCCGCGCCGATGCATAATCAATGAAAATATTCGGCAACCAGCGGATGTACAGCGTGATGTGGTTCAACATCCAGATGCTGGCAAACAGTGACACCAGCGAGTCGTTCGATCCAAAGTTCATGTTCGCCCAGATGAGCGCAATAATCGGAAACAACCACCAGCTAACACTGACGCCAAAATTGATGAGATTCACACCGTGCTGGCGGGTGGATTCAATGACAAGCTCGCGTACATGACCCGCAACCCGCGTTCGCATCAGCGCTTCCCATCCCAGAAAACGCAATAGCCGGACATTCGTTACCCACTCGCCAATAATGGTCGACAAGGTGTCTTCCTGGGCTTTGATCAGGTCTTCTTTTTTGTGTATATAACGACCCAATACAAACGCCAGGGGCAGCGCACCAAATCCAACCACGATTGCAAACACGCCTGGTACACCCATGTTATAGACGATCACCGGGCCCAGAATCAGCAGTCCCAGAAGACAGGGAATCCCATTTCGCGCAATGGAGTGAAGCAAATCAGCAATACGGTAAATGTCAGATGAAATCAGCGTCTTTAGATTTCCTGTGGTGAATTCATCGGAACCGAGTTTGCCCATACGAAGAAGCTTGACGTTCAGACGCAAGGTAACAAATGTACGTGTACAGACCAGCAACTGGCTTTGCAGCAAAGCGGACCACGCATTGACGACCTTGGAAATCAGTTGGACCAGGCCAAAAAACACGAGCAGGCCCACGGCAGTCGCAACACTGTTGGTCTCATCAAGAAGGTTCTCACTGGCAAGTACCGCAGCCAGGACCAACAAGGTGATGATTGCTCTGCCGAACACCAGCAGACTGATGTGGTTTTTGTAGGTACGAATAAAGTCCCACCAGAAAGCGCCGGTCATCAGGATATCCGGGTTCTCTTCCCTGATCTGATCGAACTCCTTTTGTAATTCGGCAGGAATACGCTGGGCGGCAACTTCCGTCGTCGCCAGGAAATCACGCCTCAACGCGGCAGGGTTTGCAAATACACTCAAGTCAAACATCGTTGTCCCCTTTACCGGGGGCAAAAAAAACCCCGGTGTTTTTACCTACCGGGGTTCTTGTGAACTGTTCCGGAAGGTTTTATGTCAACCTTCCGAATACTGATATGTTCGTCAGGTCATATATTTCTTGTTGTCTTCTGCGTTTATAACTAAATCTTTGTTCCTTGAATTAATTGCCGGGTAACTCGCCTGAAAATGCTGTACTCCACCTGTTTCCATGCGGGATGCACCAGCAAACGACAGGCGCAGGTATCCCGTGGGCACAGCGCTGAATGTCATGACGGTTGGCAGGAAATGTTTCATCTGGTGTTTTTCTTAATATTCCACAAAGGATTCAAAATTGATGGCCGCCAATCTTATGCCGATTAACGAGAAATTCAAGTACAAAATCGAAATTGCGCTTTGGCATTAAAGAAATTGCGCTCGGAATTGAAACTGTATACTGGTGTAATTCAAATTCTGGCTATACATCTATGCGAACTCGCTGCCTTCAATGCGGCATGTCAGTCCCATCCGATGTCAGGCATTGTCCCAAATGTGACAACGAAATCGACAAACAAACGGATGGCTCCACTGTGACGGTCGACATCGCGCACAACTTTGAAACTGTCAGCGAGGCGATGGCTAAACTCGAACGAAATGTTCAGGCGAGCAGGCAAGGGATCGCACAATATCTGCGTCTGGTAGTTGGTTCTGGATTGATTCGCGATTCTGCAATGGTGCGATTGATGGATCTGCAGCACCGACAATCAATCCTCAGCTACACAATGGAGGGGAAAAACAGTGGCGCTATCGTTGTTACCTTGAAATAGTTGAATTGGAAGGTTGGGGAATCGGCACCGCAATTCGCTCGTCGGTCTGCGTCGAGTTCGATGACAGCTCTTCGGAGAAAATTATGTCCACGACAAAATTAATGTCATCTCGATCCTTATCGACTTCCAGCAAGAGAAGTTGCGAGAGTACCGGATATCCCCCGCAGGTTTCACCAAAATCACAAGTCGCAAAGTCACTATCGATATCGGACCCTGCGAGAATGAAATATCGACCGGGTAAAATATTGTCCAGCGAAAACTTCCAGGTACCATCTTCGTTAAGGGTGGCGATCGTTGAGTCCAGGCTTTCAAGCGCCTCATTCAGTAAAATTGCATAGATGACACTCGAACTTCCCATGCTGTCGTCGGACCCGGCCAGCATGGACAGCGGTATCGAAATCGTTGTTCCGTTGCTGATCTCAACACGGAGCACAGTGTTGTAAATCGCATCTACCAGACCCGTTCTGTTCACAGTAGCAAGATAGCCACCCAATCCATTGGCATCCGTTGCCACAGGTTCAATATCCAGCCAGGCTTCTGATTCAGTTACTGCCACCACGCTGACGACCTCATCACCCAGGTTACGAATTGTAAAACTGCGGCTGGTTTCAAATGCCTCGATCAGAATTTCCTGTGGGTTGATATCGATAATCGCCGGAAGTGGCTCAAATCCTCCACTCTCGTTGCCCAACCGTGCCGCGCTCACCGCCTTGCGCGCATTAACGATACCTTCGCCAAAGAGATCATCACGCCCGGGAGCGCCGAGATCATCAGTCAGTTCACCTGCCGCCAGCAGTCGGTCAAGTCCTGCCGGGGTCAGAGCCGGAAACACCGCCTTCATTAACGCGAACACGCCGGTGACATGTGGCGCCGCCATGGATGTGCCCTGGTAATAGGTATGGGTTGTTCGGATACGTCCTTGTGAATCATCAATCATGCTGCTTAAAATGCCATCACCCACGCCATCTCGATTGAGATCAGCCCTCAGATCTCCACCCGGTGCCGCAATATCGACAGCCCTGCCAAAACTTGCGTAGGGTGCCCGCGCATTTGCCAGATCCGTTGCGCTAACGGAAACCACACCTTCATAGGATGCGGGGTATTGTCGTTCTGAACTGTTCTCGTTGCCCGCGGAGGCAACCACTATCACACCCTGGTCACGCACTTCCCGGATAACTTCCTGGGCTGCCTGCGAGAAACCCGTGCCGCCGAGACTCAGGTTAATAATATCCGCAGCTTGTGCTGGTAGTGTACCGCTGTCATTGGGCAAGCCCGCAGCGAAGCGCAGACCCTGGAGGATGTCATAGCTGCTGCCGCCACCCTTGCCCAATACCCTGACCGGCATAATCTTTGCTCCCCAGGAAACACCGACACCTCCAATTCCATCATTTGCCTGGGCTGCGATCGTTCCAGCTACATGGGTGCCATGCCAGGAGCTACCTGCTCCTCGCTGCGCGTCGCCGGGATCATTCGGGTCTGCATCAATCCCATCACCGTCGTTTGAAGTTGCCGGGTTGCTGATAAAATCGTATCCCGCTACCAGTCGGGTAAAAAAATCCGGATGGGCGAGATAAACCCCGGTATCCAGCACCGCGGTAATAACACCGGCGTCCGGTGACTGACCGGTCGTCACATCCCAGGCCTGCGGCAGATTAATTGCGGGATAGTGCCACTGGCGAGAATAGAAAGGATCAACGGGCACCTTGTGAGTCTGACGCAGGTAATTCGGTTCGACCAGTTCATAGCGTGAATCCAGGCGCATACGTTTTATCTGCTTTAACGTTTTGATACGCGCGTACTCTTCCGGTTGGTTCTGCGCCAGGTCCGCGAAGAAACGCGTATCTGTCCTTAGCGATCTTGCTGAGGCTGCCGATTCGAAACTATCCAACTCAACTAATTGAAAATTCGAATGCGTGGCTGTCGCGGCACGAGAATCAGGCCTCATTTTGACAATCGCCTCAAAGGGCAGGAAATTTCCACGAATGACCCGGTCGGTTGAACCTGAGGTCTCCGTTGTAAAGCGCAAAATGTATTTCGACTGCCCCGCGAAAGCATCGATCACCACCAGATAATCGCCTTCCTCGGAGACAGTGACACTTTCAAATTCGCCTTCAGAAAATGAACCGGAGACAAATGTCCGACTTAAATCATAGAGAAACAGGTCCAGATCGCCGGATTGCAAATCGCGCTGATCGTAGTCAACCACTTGGAGATTGACCGATTGTCCAGCCTTCAGATGAACACGATAGACATCGCTGACATCACCATCCAATGCAAATCGTCCAAATGTATCCTCTCCCGAGCCTGTCAGGCTGGCGTATCCATTGATGGTCAGGTTGTTACCGATTGATTGAGCCTCGACGAAGACATCATTGCTTCGATAATCCGCAAATATGTCATTGACGTCGCTGTCAACTGCCTTCCGTGCTGCAACGGAAATCGACCCTGACAAGGTCAGGAGTGGTGATTCACAGACATCAACAATGGCGCGAAAACCATAGCGGCTACCAACATCTTTAACACAAACCAGACCGCTTACGCACTCGACGTCGCTGTCGCAATCTCCTTCACCAATTCCACAGGTTCCGTTTCGGCAGTAGGAATCACTTCCTGGTGCTGCACTGACATTGCTCGTTTCGCACACGTCAACAATCGGCCGAAAACCATAACGACCACCCACATCAGTGACGCAACTCAAACCGGGCTGA
>JAJFKA010000121.1 GCA_021773555.1 Gammaproteobacteria bacterium | reverse complement strand
TACCATGACAGACTCATTAGCTTATCCCTCAGGAGAACTCAAGTGTTTACACCCGAACCAATCTTATTGCCCATCGTTGCACTCGTCCTGTGGACCCTGGTTATGCAGGGCTGGATGGTTATCACTCGCGTTCCAGCCATGAACGCTGCAAAGATCGATATATCGGCGGCAGAACGCACCTCAGAACTGGCGGATAAACTGCCAAAATCAGTGCAGTGGAAAGCCGATAACTACAATCACCTGATGGAGCAACCAACTATCTTCTACGCAGTGGCGCTGGCGATTGCACTCGCCGGGGCCGGGGACGGGTTGAACCTGATACTGGCCTGGATTTATGTAGGTTTACGCGTGGTACACAGCTTCATCCATGTAACAACGAATAAAGTACCACTGCGCTTTGGCACTTTCGCACTCGGTTCCGCCGCTTTGCTGGTGCTGACGATCAATGGAGCGCTTGGCCTGCTTTAAACGCCCGGCTGATCCCGGGTCCCTCGATATGAGAAAGCTCAGCGGGCTGGTCGAACCCTGACTATTTTCCCGTTGGCACTATCTGTGAGCAGGTAGAGGTAGCCATCAGGTCCGACTCTGATATCTCGGATACGCGCCTCAAGTTCCGTAAACAGCGGTTCCTCAGCAATAACCTTGCCGTCCTCAAGGTCAAGACGACGTACCTCGCGGTTCACCAGCGCACCAACAAACAAATCACCCTGCCAGTCCGGGAAAGCAGTACCGGCATAGTAAGCAAGGCCGGATGGCGCGATGCTCGGCACCCAGAATTTGAGTGGTTCCTCGATGCCCGGGGACCGATTAAAAGGTGAGACATAAGCGCCGGAGTAATTAATACCGTAAGTCACCATCGGCCAGCCATAATTTTTCCCCGGCATGACCCGATTCAACTCATCGCCGCCCTGCGGACCGTGCTCATGACTGTATACAGTGTCGCTGGCGGTATCTATCACCAACCCTTGAGTATTCCGATGACCGTAACTCCACACCGCGGGATTACCCTCGGCGCCATCCGCGAACGGATTGTCTGCGGGGATTGAACCGTCGGTATTGATTCGGATGATCTTGCCTAACTGGCTGAATTTGTCCTGGGCAGCTTCACGATAGTCAAAACCATCTCCGGTAGATAATAGTAAAGTACCATCACCAAGAAACAGCATGCGCCCACCATAGTGAACCGGAGTATCTTTCAGTGGGGACACCGTGAAAATAGGTTCAACCGCTTCAAGCGCGGATGCGTTCAGTGTTGCCTTGATAATACGCGTGCCGTTTTCCGCCGGTGTACCGTATGCAAAGGAGAGATACAGCTGTTGGTTTATCTCAAAATCCGGGTCGAGAATGATATCGAAATAGCCTCCCTGACTGCGCACATAACTTTCAGGCGCGCCCGTCAACGGTTCACCGACGACCCCCTGCGGCGTAACAATTCGAATTTCACCGGAACGCATCACCACCAGATAGTCGCCGTCAGGCAGGAATGCTATGGACCAGGGAAAATTGAAACCTTCAGCCACTGTCTCGAGTGAATAGTCTGCCTTGAGCAGTGTGCAGGAAAAGATCAGGATCAGGGCTGTCAGGTATCTCATGGATTCAGGCTTTCTCTTCAATCGATTTCCAGCCATTATAACGGGTAACCTGAACCGGGAAAGAATTATGGTAAGAAGCATCGGAGGATTTTTCGCTGCAGTCATTGTCACCTATCTACTTGGCGTCTTGTTCGTCAGCCAGGCAAACCTGGCCAACGTCGCAGCGATGGGAATGACCATTGATTGGTCGCACCGGATTGATGCCATCCTGCACGACCTGGTCAATATGGTCTCACTCTATCTGCCTTTGATCGCCGTGGGGCTGTTGATTGCGTTCGCGGTGACCGGGGGCCTACTGAAATTTGTCCCAAATCTGCGTCTGATCGGATTTGTGCTGGCAGGTTTCGTGGGGCTGATCGCGCTGCATATGATCATGAAAGCAGCGCTGGGAATGAGTGGCATTGCACCGACTCGCACGCTTATTGGATTACTGGCACAGGGTGTTGCAGGTGCAGTGGGTGGATTCATTTATGTCCTGGTGGCACCTGCCATGCCCTCTTCAGAGTCACAGCAAGTTGAATAATCTAAAGTGAGGTGCTGATGAGCGAAAATTTCGAAACCATCCGCTATGAACGCGTGACGAACGGGGTTGCCCGAATAGTTCTCGCCCGTGCCGAAAAGCACAACGCACAAAGCAGGACCATGCTTTACGAATTAAACGAAGCCTTCGATCTTGCTGCACAGGATGATGACGCCAGGGTCATCGTGCTTGCCGCCGATGGTAAAAATTTCTCCAGTGGTCACGATCTGGCCCCGGACCCCAGCAGCAAGACTTTCGAAACTGTCGGCACCTGGGGTGGGTTTGAGTTACCCGGAGCAGAAGGTGGTATGGCGGTCGAAGAAGAAATCTATCTTGGTTTCAGCTGGCGCTGGCGCAATATCCCGAAGCCAACGATCGCCGAAGTTCAGGGTAAAGTCATCGCCGGTGGACTCATGCTGATCTGGCCGTGCGATATCATCATCGCCAGCGATGATGCGTCATTTTCAGATCCGGTCGTGGCATTCGGGGTCAACGGTGTCGAATATTTTGCGCACCCCTGGGAAGTTGGTGTACGCAAAGCAAAAGAAATGCTCTTTACGGGTGAAGCGTTGACAGCTGAGGAAGCCAGATCCCTGGGTATGGTAAATCATGTTGTACCGCGAGGCTCATTGACCGAATTTACGACCACCATGGCCGAACACATTGCCAGGCGCCCGAGCTTTGGTCTTAAGCTGGCAAAACAATCTGTTAACCAGATGCAGGATTCACAAGGCCTCTGGACTTCTCTGCAAAGCGCCATGTCACTGCAGCAACTGGGCCACACGCATAACAAGGTAGTGCACGGTATGAGTGTAGATCCCGCCGGGGCAGGCATGATCAGGGAACAGATGAAAAAGTAGTTCCGTGTTTCCCATTACATCGCTGGCCCGAAAACCAGCGCCTGGAAAAGGAGAGTGAACATTGAGAAAAGTCAATCTGGGTCAGCTTCAGGTGAGTGCGCTTGGACTCGGCTGCATGGGTATGTCACAGGCCTATGGCAAGGCCGACCCGGCGGAATCCGAGGCTACGTTGCACCGCGCGCTGGATATCGGTGTCACATTTCTCGATACCGCTAACGCCTATGGCATGGGGCACAATGAAAAGCTGATTGGCCGGGTATTAAAAGATCGTCGATCCGAAATTCAACTCGCCACAAAATTCGGCATTCTGGTCAAAGATGGCGAACGCATGATCAACGGCCATCCGGACCAGATTACGGCGCGCTGCGATGAAAGCCTTGAACGCCTTCAAACCAGTGTCATTGACCTGTATTACCTGCATCGACTCGATCCACAAGTGCCTATCGAAGATAGTGTGGGCGCCATGGCAAAGCTCGTCGACGCCGGTAAAGTCCGTTACCTCGGTTTGTCCGAGGTTTCCGCCCGAACATTGCGTCGTGCGCACGCTGTTCACCCGATCAGCGCCGTGCAATCAGAGTATTCACTGTGGACGCGAGATCCCGAGGAACACGTCCTGTCAGCCTGTGAGGAACTCGGTGTCGGCTTTGTGCCATTCAGCCCCATGGGTCGCGCGATTCTGGCGGGGACAATCAGTGGTGCTGACGATCTCAATGCGGAGGGTGATATGCGCGCAACCATGCCAAGATTCCAGGGCACGAATCTGGTTCACAATCTCGGCCTCGTTGAACAACTGGGTAAGCTTGCCTCTGCAAAAGGCTGCACCAGTGGCCAGCTTGGTCTCGCCTGGCTCCTGGCAAAAGGCAACTTTATTGCGCCGATCCCGGGCACCAAGCGTGTCAAATACCTGGAGGAGAACGCTGCTGCAGCGGAACTCGTATTAAGTAACCAGGATATGCAGTCTCTGAATGAACTTTTTGCGCCGGAAAATATCGAAGGCGCCAGATATACAGCGGCGGGCCTGCGTTCGCTGGACCGGGACGATTAGTCAGTTAAGTATCCTGGTTTCCCGACGGATTATGTCATTTACAGCGAGTTAAAATAAGCAGCCAGATTCTCAACATCCTCGTCTGACAGGCCCTTTGACATAGGTGACATCAGCGGATCGACTCGATCCCCGTCCCGAAAAGCCTTCATCTGCTTGACCAGATACAGACGTTTCTGACCGGCGATACTGGGCCACAAATCATTGTTGGAGATTCCT
>JAJFKA010000013.1 GCA_021773555.1 Gammaproteobacteria bacterium | reverse complement strand
TTCTTGAATTCTTCGAATGGATGCTCGGTGGGCACATTGGCGGTCTTCGAGATCGATGAATCAATCCACTTCTGTGCGGCTGCCTGAATATCCACATGTTGTGTCGGTGTGACATCATCCGCGGTGATAAAATATTCAGGGAGTTTCTGCTCCTCAATTTCCGTATAAGGTTGTGCATCCGGATTGATCATGGAGCGGTATGCCAGCAGTTCGAAGGAAAATACGTCGACCTTCTCCTTACTCTTTTTACCTTCGCGAATGACATTGCGGGCATAGTGATGCGCGAAGCTCGGCTCAATTCCATTGCTGGCATTATTAGCGAGTGACAGGCTGATGGTCCCGGTCGGCGCAATCGATGAGTGATGGGTAAACCGGCAGCCGACTTCGGCCAACTCGTCGATAAGCTCCGGATTGACCTCCCCGACGCGTTGCATATAGCGAGAGTAACGCGCCAGCAGTACCTTGCCTTTAACCTGCTGGCCGATTGAGTAGCCATCTTTGATCATCTCGGGTCGCTTGCGTAACATTGCTCCGGTGACTTCGAACTCCTCCTCCATGATCGCCGCCGGTCCTTTCTCGCGGGCCAGGTCGAGCCCGACCTGCCAGCCGACCAGGGCAAGCTCACGGGTAACCTGTTCGGTGAACGCGACCGAGGCTGGGTCACCGTAGCGCATACCCATCATGGTGATGGTCGAGCCGAGGCCCAGATAACCCATACCGTGGCGTCGTTTACGCATAATTTCTTCACGTTGTTTTTCCAGCGGCAGGCCGTTGATTTCCACCACGTTGTCCAGCATCCGAGTGAAAATCGCCACGGCCTTCCGGAAATCATCCCAATTGAACGCCGCATCGTTGCTGAACGGTTTCTCGACAAACCGGCAGAGGTTCACAGATCCGAGCAGGCAGCTGCCGTAGGGAGGTAAGGGTTGCTCACCACAGGGATTGGTTGCACGAATGTTTTCGCAGAACCAGTTGTTATTCATTTCATTAACCTTGTCGATCAGGATAAATCCCGGTTCGGCGAAGTCATAAGTCGAAGACATGATCATGTCCCACAGGCGCCTTGCCTTGAGCACCTTGCTGATTCGGCACGCGACCAGTCCGGCCTCGTTGGTCACGTACTTCTCGGTAGTCGGAAACTCTCGCCATAGCACCAGCGTTGTATCTGTCAGGTCGACACTGTCTGTTTCCTGCTCGGCAATACTGATAGGAAAGGAAAGCGGCCAGTCGCGGTCATTGCGGACAGCTTCCATAAATTCTTTGGTGATCAGCAGGGAAAGGTTGAATTGTCGCAATCGGCCGTCTTCGCGTTTCGCCCGGATGAACTCGGTCACGTCCGGGTGACCAATTTCAAACGTCGCCATCTGCGCACCACGTCGACCTCCAGCAGAGGATACGGTGAAACAGGTCTTGTCATAAATATCCATAAACGATAAAGGCCCGGAGGTATAGGCTCCTGCTCCGGAGACATACGCGCCCTTAGGTCGCAGGGTTGAGAATTCATAGCCGATGCCACAGCCGGCTTTCAGAGTGAGTCCAGCCTCAACGTTTTTCTCCAGGATGTCTTCCATCGAGTCAATAATCGTTCCGGAGACGGTACAGTTGATGGTGGAAGTGGCTGGTTTGTGCTCTTGAGCACCGGCGTTCGAAATGATCCGGCCCGCGGGAATAACGCCGTGGCGAAGTGCCCAGACAAATTGCTCATACCAGGTCTCGCGTTTGTCCTTCTCCTCGACGTCGGACAGCGCCCGGGCAACCCGTTTGTAGGTATCGTCCATACTATGATCAACCGCTTCACCGCGCTTGGTACGCAGACAATATTTGTTTTCCCAGATGTCTAGGGAAGTTTCCTGGAATTTGATCTCGTTAACACTGGCTGGAACGGCTTTTAATTCTGGTTTTTGTGCGGTTGAATCCACAGGTACTTCTCTCCTAAATACGGCGGTCACTTTCGTCCCGCAACCGGACGAAAATACGGCCTGGTTTCGGGCAAAATTTTACTTTTTTGAGCAGTGCGGAACGTCCTGATCTGTGCTGCTTATTTCTTATTATATTGCTGGGAATACGGGCGTGTCTGGTAGATTTTTACGCTTCTTATCTGGCTTTCCTTGCCTCCCCACAGCGACTAGATATTGTGCTACAAGGCTTTCCGCAACACAAGATGTTGTTGTATTTCTTTTTTTTACTCCGGGGTCAGGTCTTGCATTTTCCTGTAAAACGAGTAGATAGCCATGTGGTACAAATTATGCAGTATTCCTGCCTGACCGGCGCTCGCCGGGCGCTCAATTTGACCCCTCGGCCAGGAGTTCGATTCGGCACATATAATTCAGGTTGGCACTGTGGGAAACTCCGCTAATTCAAACGGGTCGGGTGTATGAATCGAATTGATGGAAAGATCGCCATTGTCACAGGCGGCGGCAGCGGTATTGGTGAAGCTACTAGCGAATCGTTAGCAGCGTCTGGCGGCCGAATTGTAGTGACTGACGTCGACGAAGAGGCGGCGATTCATACCGTGGATATTATCAGGCAACGTGGCGGTGAGGCGATTGCGCTGCATCAGGATGTGACAGATGAGGGGCGTTGGGCCGAAGTGATTGAGACCACCGTGTCGACCTATGGGCGACCCTCGGTGCTGGTGAACAATGCCGGTATCAGCGGGGTTGGACAGGACAATATCGAAGAGAGCACTTTTGAGCAGTGGCGTGCCATCATGAATATTAACCTGGATGCCGTCTATCTGGGTTGCAAACATGCCATTGGTCAGATGAAGGCCGAGGGCGGTTCCATCGTTAACATCTCCTCGATCATGGGCATCGTCGCCGGAGCAGGGCCAGCCTACAATGCATCGAAAGGCGGCGTGCGGCTCTTGTCCAAGTCACTGGCGGTGTATTGCGGCAACCAGGGATACAACATTCGGGTCAATTCTGTACATCCAGGTTTTATCTGGACTCCCATGGTTCGACGCATTGCCGAGACTTCCGAGGAGGTCTCGACTGAAGATGAACTTTATGAATCACTACTGCTTCGCCACCCCATCGGCCGCCTCGGCGTTGCGGAAGATATCGCCAAAGGTGTGACCTTTCTGGCCTCAGATGATTCCAGTTTTATAACGGGCAGTGAACTGGTGATTGACGGGGGCTATACCGCTGTATAGCGATCGGTGCAATTTGATTTGGATTTTTGAAACCTGGCTGGTCGGACCTGGCAGATGAATTCTAGGCGGTTGCTGCGGGGTATTGGCTCAGTGACCGTAATTTGTCCTCGATCTTCAACAGGCAATGCACAATCCTGGACTTGCGCATACGCTTGTCGTCGAGACAGAAGCGGACGCCAGAGCACCAGAGTTTATCGTCTACCGGATGACAGCTGATCACTTCGCCGTATATTTCAGTGAGTTCAACGTCATGGACGCAGAGGTCCAGAACAAGTTTCTCGCCGACACGCATTTTTTGTTTGCTTGAAAATTGCAGACCGGTGAGCGAAAAATCAAGACACTCCGCCGTCGGATTGAGGCGCAGGATGCCTTTTATGCCGGGTCTGGCCACATTGAGGACAAGCTGCTCGTTCCCGTATCGCTCATGGCGCCGTCGTTCGTCGCTCATTGTTCTCGTTTTCCTGTCCTGGCGTCGTCTTCGTTCGTGATGACTTCAAGCTTGATCAACCGCTAACTTCGAGCCTGAAAAGCCGAATTAGTTCCATTTCGGCCAGAATCAACACACAACTAACTGCATCAATATGCATTGTTACGCATTCCAACACGAAATTTACCCGTGTTCAAGGCTGCTCCGGCGTGATCGTGGTCTCGTCAGGACGGATTTCAAAGCGCGAGCAGCAATGCTTGAGTTTTATCGGCCACGTTGGCATTGTTGAATATCAAGTACAGCGCGCGTTACAACAGAGGGAATCAATGCATCCATCGAAAATGGCAGACACTCATCCGGACAAACCGGCCTATATCATTGCAGAAACCGGTCAAACCACGACATTTCGGGAACTGGAGGACGGCTCCAACCAGATTGCGCAGTTATTTAGAAGTCTGGGGCTGAATCGAGGCGATCACGTCGCTATCCTGCTTGAAAACCATCCAAGGTTTTTGCAGATCTGTGTGGCCGCCATGCGTTCCGGTATTTACTTTACGGCGATCAGCTACCGACTGCAGGAGGAGGAAGTTGAGTACATCGTGAACGATTGCGGTGCCGGCGTGTTTATCACGTCGAAAGATCGACAGTCCGTGGTTGAGAAACTTGTCGACAAAATGCCGGGTATCAAGCAGGCGTATATGCTCGATGGCATCATCGCCGGATTCGAATCCTTTGAGCAGACCGTTGTGACCATGCCCACGAGTTGTATCCCGGACGAGAGTATCGGTATGTCAATGCTGTATTCATCCGGGACGACCGGCCGGCCGAAAGGTGTTTTGAAGCCGCTGCCGGAAGGAGAATTTGGTGGCGATGAGGGCGCGGGACTTTTTCAAATGCTCTACGGCGCCACCAGCGACAGCATCTACCTGAGCCCGGCACCGCTTTACCACGCGGCCCCATTGACTTTCACCCTGGGATTTATGTTGGGTGGTATGACCTGTGTGATCATGCAGCATTTTGAGGCCGAGGCCTCACTCTCGGCGATCGAGAAGTACAAAATAACACACAGCCAGTGGGTCCCGACAATGTTCATCCGGATGCTGAAACTGGATGACGATGTGCGCCTGAAGTATGACGTTAGCAGTTTGCAGTGCGCCATTCATGCAGCAGCACCTTGCCCCGTCCCGGTGAAGGAACAAATGATCGAATGGTGGGGTCCTGTTATCCATGAGTATTATGCAGGATCCGAAGGCAACGGTTTTGTGGCGATTAATTCTGAGGACTGGCTTGCACACCGGGGTTCTGTGGGCAGGCCGCTGACCGCTGCTTTGCATATCTGTGATGACGAGGGCGAAGAGGTGCCCAACAGTGAATCCGGTACCATCTATTTCGAAGGCGGTGGTGAGTTTGAGTACTATAACGATAAAGAGAAAACAGCAGAATCCCGCCACCCAAAAGGCTGGAGCACGCTGGGTGACGTGGGTTATGTGGACAGCGAGGGTTATCTCTATCTGACCGATCGCAAGAGCTTTATGATTATTTCCGGCGGCGTGAACATCTACCCCCAGGAAACCGAGAACCTGCTGGTGACCCACCCCAAAGTAATGGACGTGGCCGTGTTTGGCGTGCCTCATCCGGAGTTCGGCGAGGAAGTTAAAGCCGTGGTTCAGCCAAAAAACTGGGAGGATGTCGGTCCTGCGCTCGAAGCCGAGCTGATTGATTTTTGCCGTGAGCACATTTCGCACATCAAATGTCCGCGTTCGGTTGATTTTGACAAGGAATTACCACGCCACCCGACCGGGAAGCTTTACAAGCGCCTGCTGAAGGATCGTTACTGGGAAGGTCATGCCACCAAGATCCTCTGATCTTGCTGGCAGTGTCGTGGCCGTCCATGCTGATCGTGACCATAGCTTCAGCAAACCGAGCCGCGATGCTGTTTTGCTGGTCAAGGGTCGGGGTGTCCAGGGTGATGCCCATGAGGGTGAGACGGTACAGCATCGCTCCCGCGTAAAGAAAGACCCAAATCAACCAAACCTGAGGCAGGTTCACCTGATTCATGCGGAGTTGCTGGAAGATTTACAGCAGCGCGGTTTTGCAGTCGCACCGGGGGACCTGGGTGAGAATGTAACGACCCGCGGGATTGACCTCCTGGGATTACCAGAGGGGACCATATTGCAGCTTGGTGAGGCTCGCATCGAAGTAACCGGTCTGCGCAATCCCTGCGCTCAGCTGGATAATTTTCAGCAGGGGCTCACTGCGGCAGTCCTGGGCAGGGATGCATCAGGAAACCTGATCAGAAAGGCAGGGATTATGGCTGTCGTGTTGGAAGGCGGCGTGGTCAGGGCGGAGGATCAGATCCAGGTTTGCCTTCCAGCGCTTCCACACCAGCCGCTCGCAGTCGTCTGATTTCATTTCGCTCCAGTGTCACCGGGCACTGGACTCTGGCCCTACCACAGGGTTTACAGTGGCCTGACATTAACTGCGAAATCCGCGCCCATGACCGTGCAATATAATCTGGCTATTAGTGGTATGACCTGCGGACATTGTGCCGAGAGCGTCAGGCAAAGCCTGCAACCACTGTTTTCCGGGGCAGTCTCTGTCGCCTTCGAGACCGGTTCCGCGACGGTGAATGGCGCGGACCAGGTGACCCTTGCCCAGCTTCAAAATGCGGTTACCGAGTCTGGCTACACGCTGGATGCCGTCACTGTGTCGGGACAATTACAGATGCCGGTTCAGGGTATGCATTGTGAGAAATGTGTGGCCAAGGTACGCGAGGGTCTGGCAAGTACTGACGGCGTATCGAATGTCGTGGTCAACCTTGAGCCAGGGACTGCGGAGATTTCCGGAACATTTGATCTCGCGGCGGTTGAGTCAGTTGTAGTGGAGCTGGGATACAGCGTCGGCAGTGAACCAGCAGATGAGAAAGTGATCGAGGATGCCGCGCCTGCACGCGCGCCGGACTCAGGAACCCGCCCGGTTTTTCTCGGTATCAGCGGCATGTCCTGTGCCAGCTGCGTCCAGGCAGTCGAGCGTGCGCTCACATCGACCGCTGGCGTCATCGAGGCCAGCGTGAATTTCGCCAATCAAACCGCGCTGGTCAAAACATCAGGATCGGATGAGGCATTGCTTGCCCAGGTGAAATCCGCTGGCTATCAGGCCGTTATTCTGGACAACGAAAACGATGAGCAGAAAGCGGCGGCCCAGGCAGCAGAGGTGAATCGATTGTTCCTCAACGCGGCAGTTGCGACCTTGCCCGCAGCGGGGCTCATGCTTGCAAGCCATCTCAATGTCGCACCAGCGCTGGACCAGACCGGCCTGTGGAACTTCGTCACGGTGGCGGTCTTCGGGATTATGTATTTTACCGGCAGGCACTTTTTCGCGGGGGCATTACGCTCGGCTTCCCATGGCGCCACCACCATGGATACGCTGATTGCGCTGGGTACAGGCACTGCGTTTGCCTACTCGGTGTTGATTATCAACTTCCCGACCCTCGTGCCCGCGGGTTCGCGGCACCTGTTTTTTGAAGCGGCGTTGTTCATCATCGGTTTTGTCAATATTGGCAAGGCACTGGAGGCGACCGCGAGAGGCAAGACCGGGGAAGCGATCAAAAAACTGATGGGTCTTGCGCCAACCGAGGCTATCCGCGTGGACGGTGAAACTGAAGTTGTTGTTGCCATTGAGGACATACTTTCGGGGGATCACCTACGTATTAAACCAGGAGAAGCTTTCCCGGTTGATGGCACAGTGACCGAGGGCGCGAGCAGTGTGGATGAAGCCATGCTAACCGGAGAGCCAGCCCTTGTTGAGAAAGCAACAGGAGACAAGGTTGTCTCGGGGACGCTCAACCAGTTTGGCATGCTGATCGTACGTGCCGACCAGGTTGGCGCAGACACGGTGCTTTCAAAAATCATTCATCGAGTACGTGAGGCGCAAAATTCAAAGCCGGAAATTGGTCGTCTGACAGATCGTATCAGTGCCGTGTTTGTTCCGGCGGTGATTGCTGTCGCATTGCTAACGATTGTGTTCTGGTGGTGGCTGGGTCCTGAACCAAAATTAAGTTTCATGCTGGTTACGGGGTTGTCGGTGCTGATTGTTGCCTGCCCCTGTGCGCTGGGTCTGGCAACACCCATGTCCATCATGGTGGGAGTCGGCAGGGCAGCCGAGAGCGGCATTCTGATCAGAAATGGCGAAGCACTGCAGGCGGCCAGTCAATTAACAACCATCGTGCTCGACAAGACCGGGACATTGACGCGCGGAAAGCCCGAGGTCGTTCACCTGGAGGTCACGGGGTCCGCTGAGCGCGAAGCAATGCTGTCCATTGCTGCCAGCCTGGAGCAGTTGTCCGAACACCCCATCGCACGCTCAATTGTTGGCTACTGCGACACAGAGGCGCCCGGGAGAGCTTCTGTCGACGAATTCGTAATTTCTCCGGGAGGTGGGGTTCAGGGTGTGATCGACGGCGTAAAAGCCGCCTGCGGCAACTTCCAGTTCCTGTCCGAGCTGGGTTTTTCCGGTGATGAATCAAGCTTACCCGGGACGATTATTTATGTGGGTCGGGA
>JAJFKA010000120.1 GCA_021773555.1 Gammaproteobacteria bacterium | reverse complement strand
TATCGCTACATGAGTCAGCGCGGTAAAAACTCGAATGTGATTAAGGCAGCGATCGCGAGAGAGATGATCGCGTTCGTCTGGTCCATCGCACAAGAAATCAAACTACCGCCAACAAAGGTTGCGGTGTAAACATGTTTTCAGCTTTTGAACGGGCACATTGCCTCAAGCAACGGTTACGGAGCAATCCCCGATGGTGATAGGCAAGACGGCAGACTAGTCTGCTGGATCTTCGCACATAGACAGAGGCCAGGCTCCACGACGTAACAAGTAAGGCGGTAACCAACCCGCGCATATCAGCATAAAAACCGTCGAACATTACCTGCTTCAGCGATGTGTCCGTTCAATCTGAAAAATGAAAAGGGCTTTGCAAAAACAGGCAGGAATTTTAATGACGGGGTTGACGTGGGAAGTCATACCAACACCGTGTTAAGCGGCGTGGATGTTCCGGCCGGCGCACCGGTGGCGCCTGGGTTGCGTACGCAAGCCAAGTGACAGGTTGCCACGTCCGAAGGAGGAGCGAAGCGAAGACTGACTGCAAACTTGATACTAAGTGGCGTCATCTTCCCATAGGTCCAGCAACAAACTAGAAAACGTAATGAAAGCAATAAACAATTGAAACATTACACCAATTACGTAGAGCCAGGAAACACCGTAGAAAGCAGCGTTGGTTACCAAAGCGATTACGCTCAAAAGATTGATTGGAAGAAGAAGCGGTATTCGCAACACGTTGGCGGCACCCGACCGCGCAGCCTGTCGAATCCGAATAGCAGAGATAGAGACCAACCAGGTTGCTTGAAGACCGCTACCTACGCGCCAAAATAGCTCGGCCGAAACCCCAGCATCTAATGCAATGAATGGCGTCATTGAAAAAAGTACTGCAACCCCACTGGCCGTAATAAGAATCCTCAAACGAAGTTGATCTGCCGCTCGCCACTCCCCAGCGTCCCTCTGCCCAAAAACGGCGATAATGCCTGAGAACCCAGCTATCGCGATCGCGACCTCGATTGAACTCCCTAGAATCTGCTCCCAGTACACGCTAGCTACCTAACACCAAGTTAAACGGCCAAGACGTTCTGGCGCGGAGCTTGCGGATGCAAGTGAAGTGACAGGTTGCTTGGTCCGCTTCAACTTCATGTTAGGCAGCCTCCTCAGCAATAAGCTCGTCGATCAGAAGAACAAAGTCTTTCGCGAAGTAGTATCGACCCCAATGCGACCACCACATCCTTACTCCTGGATGCTGGAGCTCTAGCTTGAGGCGTCTGTTCATAACCTCGACGGTCTCGGGCTTAAGATCACCTGATTTCGCATATTCGAGGTAGGACTCGATGGCATTAAAAAGTTCACTCTCGCTTGAGCCGAAGCGCCTCATCTCATGTTTGCTTAGCGATTGGTAATCTATCTCTCCCTTCATAACCACTTCGAGCAACCCTGGTTCTGAACGTATGTTTCTCTCCCGAGCGTTGAGCCTGTCCACAAACCCAATTAGCGCTTGGCGCTTTTGCTCTTTCGTGTTGTTTCTGATTTGAAACGCCAAGTACGCCAAAGTAGCGACGGTAGCCACAGCACCAATGAGCTCACCAACTGAACCTAAGTCTTGGATGTTCATTAGCTGCCTAACACCCAGTTAAGCGGCGTGGACGTTCTGGCAGCAGATTTGCGAATGCAAATTTGATGACAGGTTGCCACGTCCGAACGACCGAAGGGAGTGACTTCAACTGAATGTTAGGCGGATTCACGATTTTTCATCAAGTCCAAGTTCATCGACCACAGTCTTTACAGCTGGTCTGAGGTTAACACCTAGCTTCTCCCACAAAGGGTAAATAGACCTTACAGTGTCATAATTTTCTTCAAGTTGATCCATCAACCCGAGCGACCTTTGATAGAGAACATTATCCACAGCCACCATTAAACAGGACAATAGGACATACAATCGATCTCGCTCTTCGTCAGTCAGATCGTCTACTTTTTCCAGATCAATCGATGTAAGGTTCCCGGTGCCGCCTAACTTTGACAAAACCGCCGAGTCCCGCAATTTGAATATCTCAATCGCTGTATCTGATCTTGCTTGGTAGGCTTGTGCCTTCGCTAGATTGTGGCCTTCATCCAACGACCGTGTGTTCTGCTTTATCTGAACGGTCAGATAGATCAACGTCACTAGCACGCCCACCGCTCCTAACAATTCACCGATAGCACCTAGTTCCTGAATGGTCATATCATCCGCCTAACACCCCGAGTAACCAAAGGGAACGACTTCAACTGAATGTTAAGTGCCGCCATAAAAACCTTCTTCGGTAAGTCTGTCGAGCAGCTGGAATATTGGCATGTCATTGGAGTTGCCACGAAAAGCCTCGAACCAAACCTGTTCGGGCCCAGGATTTGTATAGTTGTTCACTAGCTGGCGCTCGAAGTTCGTTCTCTGTTCCCCTGATAGCAGTTCCATGTTTTGTATTGTTTCGATTCGATTGAGACATTGGGCGAGATAATATGCGTTTAAAGCGATGGCCTTCTCTGCATCGAGTCCGCATTGAGCCTGCAAGGCTATAACTCCACTGGGGTATTCAATTCCCATATTATCGCGCGCCTCTCGAAGAGCCGCATTTAGAATGGGGTTTCGAACACCTTCCATAAAGAAGTCTCTTAGAACTGTTTGTCGATAACTCTGGATTGATCGTTGCTGTTCTTCTCGGTAGTTTCTTAGTTGCCATGACAAAT
>JAJFKA010000119.1 GCA_021773555.1 Gammaproteobacteria bacterium | reverse complement strand
GTGAAGAAGGTAAAAATAGCGACGGCTTCGAGAACCTCCAAAGACTTCCTGATTGTCGCGCGAACCGATGCGCGAACCGACCATGGCCTCGATGAAGCGATGCGCCGAGCCGAGGCGTACATTAACGCAGGAGCTGACATTCTGTTCCTTGAATCCCCGGAGTCGGTGGAGGAAATGCGCAGGATTTCAGAGCGATTTCCAGAGACTCCGAAACTCGCCAATATGGTGGGCGGTGGTAAAACACCGGTACTCCCTGATGCGGAACTGAGGGCACTGGGATACCAGATCGTAATTCACCCTGTTTACCTGCTGGGCGCTGCTGTTTCAGCCATGCGCTCTGCAATGATGTCGCTCCTAGAAAAAGGCATCGAATTCGAGGAGGCTGCTGACCTGGAAGATCTCAATCGGCTTGTTGACTTCCCTGCGGTCTGGGCACTTGATGAGATCGAATAGTCAACAAGCGTTTCGCTTTACCGCATCCAGTAAACGTGGTCTATTGGCAAATACGCCTCCATCGGAATGCCTATGACTGTCGAGCAAGCTGAACCAAAACCAGTCGCCACAGATGAACGTGTCGGTGAATGGCGGATCCTCTGCTACTCATCGCTCTACATGCCGGTGTCGATGGTTTTGCTGCCCGTCGGAGTTTATGTTCTGACTCACTACGCTGAACTCGGCATCAGTCTTTATGCAATGTCGGTCATTATTTTTGCGGCCCGACTGTCCGACGCATTCACCGATCCACTCATTGGGGTTCTATCTGATAAGACAGATTCCCGCTGGGGCAGGCGAAAACCCTGGATAATGGTCGGTGCACCGCTGCTGATGCTGTCGCTGTATATGCTGTTTACACCGCCCGACAATCCATCTCTCTGGTACTTCGGCACCTGGATTATCCTGCTCTATTTCGCGTTCACCGTCATCGACATTCCGTACTTTGCCTGGGGCGCAGAACTCTCCCCCATCTATGATGAAAGAACTCATATCACCGGTCGTCGTGAACAGTTCCATTTCGCGGGTACCGTTTCTTTCAACCTGCTGCCTTTGACCGCCGCGTTACTCATCTATTTCTCATCCCAGGAAGTCATGAACCTCGGTTTGATGATGGAAAATTTCAGCGCCCAGTTTCAGGAAATCATGAAAGCCCGCGCCGGACACATCGATGTGATTCTCTACTGGCTGGCCAACTTCGTGGTCATTGCCATCCCCATCACGGTCGGGCTCGCACTATATTTTGTCCCTGAGCCGCAGCAAAAAGTGATTTTGAGACGAAAAGCTTCCTTTATTGCCAGCTTGCGCGTTGTGCGAAGAAACGGTCCCTATCTGCGTTTAATTGTTTGCTACACGGTCAGCACCTTCGGCGCAGCCATGACCGCAGCGCTGTCGTACTTTTTTGTCAAACATGTCATCCAGGCCGGTGAGCTCTATCCAATTTACCTGCTGGTTTATTATTTGAGCTCAATCGCAGGTCTACCGATCTGGATGAAGCTCGCCAGCGTGACGGGCAAACACAAGGCGTTTATCATATCGATCATCTGGTTCGCGTTCTGGGCATCCTGGATACCTTTTATCCCGGCTGGTGAGTTCGGCTTGTTCCTCGTTATCATGTGCTTTAAAGGATCCTCTGTTGGCGCAATTCTGGCGCTGCCTGCCTCCATGGCGGCAGATGCGATCGATATCGACTCCGCGCGTACCGGAGAGCAACGTGCAGGGCTCTACTTCTCTGTCTGGGGAATGCTGAAAAAAGGTGCTGGTGCAGCGGGAGGTGCGATTGGCATGGCTGCCGCAGCATTCTGCGGATTCGACCCGACGGCGGAACCCGGTCTCGGTGGTACCCCTGAAGGCAACTCTGCGAGAGCCTTGCTGTGGGTCACCCTGTTGTACTCCATCATTCCCGCCGCGATTAAGTTTATTTCGCTGCCTTTTATCTGGAAGTATCCACTAACAGCAGAACGACAGCGCAGGATTCGCGCGCAGATAGAACGTCGGGGTGTGATGGTTAAAACATCCAGCGCCTGACCGCCTAACCGGTCCGGAAATACCAGGGCCCGTTCATACCTCTGTCGATAAGTGTCTTGCCCATTTCCTTTCGGTAGTCTGCCATCTTCGAGAGGTAATCGGGTTCGAGTCGGCGCTTGAACAGATCAATCGAAAATACCGCCGCCCAGTCAGAAAGCGGACGAATCCCCTCACCTGACTCAGGGTCAGTCTGAGACCACTTGAACACATTGTCCTCGCACGCGAAGAGATTCATCCTCTCTCAGTTGTCCGGAGTCGGATACTCTCCCCACTTCCACATGGGATGATTGATATGCCCGACAGTGGTCTTTGGAAAGATTTCCAGAATCTCATCATCTCGATAGCGAACGCGAATGGGTTCCGCCGTGGCAAGATCCCGTGTCTCAACCAGCACTTCCTTCCCGGGTACCAGCCAGCGAATCGCATTGATCTCAAGGCCACATTGGCCGAACCACTTCGTTTCACCGTCAATGCTGACGCGATAATGCGTTGGTGTACTGTTGAATGGCGCCCATGAACCAACCTGGTCTGTCCCGGGTGACGTCCAGCACCCTACTGCGAACTCTGCGGCTTCGTTAACCGCCAGTCGCGCTGTCTCTGTGCTGATATCGAACTCAGCTGCAAGGCTTGTGTAATGGGGTGCCCAGCCATGTTCAACCAGGTGTTCGAGTACCCGTGTATAGGTTCGTTGAACCAGTTCACTGACCATCGCTGAATCCTCACTTCGAAAACGTTGTCGGCTGAACCACTATATCTCAGCCAGGTACCTGGAACAATAAACGATCAGCCACCCGCACAAAGGCAAACTAGAAAAAGCTGCTCAAGTTCTGCGAGAGGATGACGGTCTGCTCGAGAAATATATTTCGTCTGGCAAGTTTAAGTTCGCCATTCACACGCCGCAGCACATCCTCTCGCCTGCCGATCCAGCTATCTTCTTCGCTGTTGAGTCGAGTACGGTAAAGCTGAAAGTTACAGCGTACAGTCATTTCATTGTCAGCAACGCCGGTCACACGCAGATTGGTGATCAGGTGACGCGTTCGTGAGGGTGGATCTTCCGCCCAGGCCCTCCCCACGGACAGCCGCCGAACCCGCAGCGTCAAAGTGCCGAGGTCGTCATCGAAAAAAGCCATACCACCAGGCTTCGTAAATTCCAGGTGCACGTCTTTGGCCTGGGTCGTGCGGCGAATAGGCATCCAATAATGGATATCCTCCGTGAGCAGACCTAACCATTCGTCAAAGCGGCGATCATCAAGCAGTTCCGCTTCACGATAGAGAAATTCTTCTGCTTCAAAACGTAAATGCGCACGCTCCTGAACGGAAAGTTGTTCATCCACACCCATCACACATTTCCTTCCGGTGGTTTTGAATGATTCGCCATTAACGCTTCCCAGGTGTCAGCCTGCATCCACTCTTTCCAGGACTGGTAAGTCCACCGCTGACCGTGCTCATTCACCACCGTTTCGATAGCGCTTTGGCCCGAGGGGTCATTGCTCACTTTGTCACGCCCCAGTCCCATGGTAAAATTCAAGGGCCGCATTTTAGACTGCGTACCCTTCGCCCCTCTCGTCGAATGACTCCAGTTTTCCCCGTCATCCTGTTCAAGAAATCCCGCAGGACCAAATATGTGATTTTGGCGAAAGATGGTTTGCTGACTTTGTGCCTCAGGTAGATCGGCGGGTACATAGTTAAACCACCAGATTTCAGTTTCAAACGGACCCCGCGGTATCCGCAGGCACATCTGTCGTGTGTGCGTCACCCACAAATTGGGAAATATGTTTGGATGTCCAAATGAGCGAAAGCCAATCGGACCCAGCATTTCACGAATCGCCGGATCGGTCCGGTGGCTGGCGTGCAGGTCATACCATTTCGGGTCACCTTCGCCCGCCGCATGTCGCTGATCAAACTCCGCTTGTCGCTCGTGGGTGAGGCCCGGCCCCCCGATGCCGTGACCGTACTCCCCGAGAATAACCATCTGGTCATTGGGCGCCATCGCGTCTTCAGTGACCAGCCCCACTTTAAATGCACTCCCATGAGATACCTTCACGTGATACCAGTCAAAAAGGTTGTCGACGGCAAACTTCCAGTTACATTTAAGCCGGTTTTTATGAACGCCATCCAGAAATCGGATATCACCGTCCACCAGCATCATATCGATGCCCAACCGGCCTACCCAGCCCAGATACTCGAATAGCTTTGGCGCGTCCGGGTCCAGCGTGGCGAACACAAAACCCTTGTAAGTTTCCACCCTGGCCGCAACAAGCCCCCACTGCCTCTTATCAAGGTCGTTTCGGTAGAAGGCGTCTTCGTTCGGCACCGCGAGAAGGGATCCATCCAGGTCAAAATTCCAGCCATGGTAGGAGCAGAAGAAACTCCTGGTCGTGCCGAGTTCCGCCCGGCACACCGTGTTACCTCGATGTGGACACGAATTCAGCAGGACATTGACCGCCCCAGTTCTATCCCGAACGGCGATGACTTCGTCTTCGCCAATAAAATTTGTAAAGAAATTGCCTGATTCAGGAATCTGAGATTCATGGCAGATAAAGTTCCAGGCGCGACCAAAAATGCGCTTCAGTTCCTCCTGATAAACCGCTTCGTCAGAGAAAATTCGCCTGTCCAGCACTCCTGTCAATTCGTTGTAGCAGTTATCAAGATCGATGGATGAACGGTCCGTCGTGATAATGGCTTCCGACACATTGATCTCCTGTTAGGGTTCTGGTTGAAGTTACATCAGCGCAATCTAACCTGTCACGTAAACTATTTCCAAGGTGCAACGACAGATTAGCCAATCACGGTCGTCGCAACTTCCTTCGACACTGTGTTTTCGATGTAGCCCAGCTTTTCAATTGCCACTCGAACGACGTCGCCTTCTTTCATGAATGACGGAGGTTTCATCGCGACGCCAACCCCTGCGGGTGTGCCCATAAACAGCACATCACCGACATCAAGCGTAAACGCCTGGGTCAGATGTTCAATCGCATCAAAGCAGTCAAAGATCAGGTGCGTGGTATTGGAATGCTGTCGCTCTTCGCCGTTAACAAGGCAGCGTATTTCAAGATTGTGCGGGTCGCCGACTTCATCCGGCGTCACCAGCCATGGACCGATTGGGCCATGGGTATCAAATGATTTGCCAATCTGGAAGGTCTGGGCCCTGAGTTGCCAGTCCCTGACGCTGACGTCATTTCCGCAGAAGTATCCGGCTATTACCTCGCTCGCCCGCTCGCGGGGAACATGCTTGCAACGCTTGCCGATGACCAGACAGAGTTCTGCTTCATAATCGAGTTTGTCCGATACCATTGGCAGATTGATATCATCATAGGGACCATTAATGCAGTTGTGCTGCTTGTTGAACCAGACCTGAAACTTCGGCTTATCCGCACCCGATTCTGCAATGTGATCGCCGTAGTTAAGTCCGATCGCCAGCACTTTCCCCGGATTGGTGATCGGTGCGCCGAGGGAGACCTCAGCGATTGGTAACTTCGTGCCCTTGTCCAGCACACTTTCAATCGCAGCGACATCAATTCCCGCCTGCAGCAGTGACTTCATATCACCCGGGATACCGCAGGAGGACAGATCGATAACAATCTCACCCTGCACGACGCCAACGGCCATCGGCTTGGACTTAACTGTATAGGTTACTAATTTCATTGTTTTCTCTCTTAACAGGATTATTTTGGTGTATTTATCACATCAACCGGGGTTTATTTTATCCAGCGGACGGTTAGTGAGTTCATGTGCTTCATTATCCCCGATGCCCAGGGCACGTAATAGCATCTCCATCATTTGATCAATGACGCTGTCCGGGTCTTCAGAGTCAAAACTGGTGAGCAACGAATTGACGAAGGCGCCAAACAGAAAACTGTTAGCGACGTCCACATCCGGGACATCAAAGCGCCCTGACACCAGTGCCTTATTCATATCGCGTGCCGAAAAAGCCCCGATGGCTGACTTCATATCTTCAACCGGGACACCGGAGTGCCGAAGAAACCAGCGCCACAGGGAATCGTGCTGAATTAGTCGACTCATTTGTCGACCTGAATAAGCCATGACTTCCGCCGGGTCATCCATACTGTTCACTCGCACCTGAATCTGCTTGTCCCAGCGCGCTGCTTTTGCCTTCACAATCGGTATCAGAATGTCATACTTTGATTTGAAATGGAGATAGAAAGTTCCATGTCCCACATCCGCCTGCGCCGTGATGTGTTTGATTTGCACGTGGTCAATAGGGCCGTCTGACATTAATCTTTCAGCGGCATCAATCAGCTTCTGCCGGGTTTCCCGCTGCTTTCGCTCCACCCTCGATTCAGTAATGGGCCGGGCTGGTGACATCCATTTCTCGCTTGACTGATTTGAATCAGGAATGATACTGTTCATTTTTGATTTATGTCAACTGCAAACATGTTTGATGTCACCATTGTCGGTCTTGGCCCTGTCGGATGCGTTGCGGCTATCCTGCTTGCGGAAGCCGGATTGAAGGTAGCGGCGGTTGAGCGTGATCACGAGGTCTACAGACTGCCAAGGGCGGTCAATCTGGACGGTGAAATCGTTCGCGCTTTCCAGCGCCTTGGTCGCGGCGAGGCGGTCGATGAGCTCATGCAGACGCTCAGGCCCGGAGATCGAGCAGGATTTGCCGATGGAGACCGGCAATGGATGTTCGGTCAGGACATGTTGCCATTCGGCAGCAACGGGTGGCAGCCGTCAAACATGTTCGACCAGCCTGAGTTCGAACAGTATTTAAGGTCCGCCGCACTGTCGTATCCAAATGTGACGGCGCATATCGGTTGCGAGGCCGTCGCAGTAACCAGCGCCAGCGACCAGACCAGCCTTTCGTTTAACGATACCAGCGGAGCGAGCCAGGAATTAGAGGCGCGGTACCTGCTCGCCTGCGACGGGGCGTCAAGTTTCGTGCGCCGGACGCACAGCATCGAGTGGGAGAATCTTGGCTACGACCATGAATGGCTGGTCGTGGATGTGATCGTCAATGATAAACATACGCTGACCAACGATACCGTTCAGGTTTGCGATCCCGATCGTATTTGTACCTATGTGTGCACCAGGGATCCATACCGCCGCTGGGAGTTCAAGTTGCTACCGGGTGAGACTCGTGAGCAAATGCTGGCGCCTGAAAAAATCGCTTCACTGATCGATACCTGGACGCCACGAGATTCCTACACGCTACGCCGCGCTGCCGTCTATGAGTTTCACGCTGCCATTGCAAGCCAATGGAGAATCGGTAATCTGTTTATCGCGGGCGATGCGGCCCATCAAACGCCGCCTTTTCTCGGTCAGGGAATGAACACAGGTTTGCGAGATGTGATCAATCTTGGCTGGAAACTACCCCTGGTTTTATCAGGTCGAGCACCAGACTCATTGCTGGATACCTACCAGGCGGAACGCTACGGCCACGCTCATGACATGATTGACTGGGCAGTCTCCATCGGCCGACTAATGGATCACCTGACCGAGCAGGCCGCTGCCGCGCGTGAGGGCCGGGAGCCAAATTCGGCAGACCCAGGCCTGCAAACATCAGCCTACGGTCAGGGTCGCGAACAACCACCGATACGGGCTGGAATCGTTCTCACCGAGCAAATCAGCCTTGACGGTTCAACCGGGCATTTGTTCAGCCAGCCAGTGATCAAAAAGGGCGGCAGCAGAGAGATCAGACTTGATGAATTACTGGGTCCGGCATTCGCTGTCGTCGGCAGGAATGACGCCGCGCTTGTTATGAGCAAGGATTCAAAGCGCATTCTGGATTCTCTCGATGCCCGCGTGATCAGTCTTTCAGGGTACGATGAAGTCCGTGGTCACATCGACCGGCTGTTTAAGTCCGCAGAGGCTGCGATCGTGCGACCAGACCGGATCGTGTTTGGGC
>JAJFKA010000118.1 GCA_021773555.1 Gammaproteobacteria bacterium | reverse complement strand
ATCTCCAGGCTTGATTAGCCTTTCACTCCTATCCACAGCTCATCCCCCCATTTTTCAACATAGGTGGGTTCGGGCCTCCAGTCAGTGTTACCTGACCTTCACCCTGGCCATGGATAGATCGCCTGGTTTCGGGTCTACTCCTAGCAACTTGTGTTTACAGCGAACTGTAAACGGGCGCCCTATTAAGACTCGGTTTCCCTACGCCTCCCCTAAACGGTTAAGCTTGCTACTAAAAGTAAGTCGCTGACCCATTATACAAAAGGTACGCAGTCACAGAACAAGTCTGCTCCTACTGCTTGTACGCATACGGTTTCAGGATCTATTTCACTCCCCTCTCCGGGGTTCTTTTCGCCTTTCCCTCACGGTACTAGTTCACTATCGGTCAGTTGGGAGTATTTAGCCTTGGAGGATGGTCCCCCCATGTTCAGTCAGAGTTACACGTGCTCCGACCTACTTGTTGCAAACTTAGTTCTTTCTTCGAGTTTTAAGGTACAGGGCTATCACCTTGTATCGCTAAACTTTCCAGAATATTCCCCTAACAAGAAGAATAAAGATTGCTGGCTGGTCCCCTTTCGCTCGCCGCTACTAAGGGAATCTCGGTTGATTTCTTTTCCTCCGGGTACTTAGATGGTTCAGTTCTCCGGGTTAGCTTCTACACCCTATGTATTCAGGTGCAGATGACCCCTTCCCTATAAATAGAGAGGGCCGGGTTTCCCCATTCGGACATCTCGGGATATAACGCTTGTTTGTCAGCTCCCCCGAGCTTTTCGCAGACTACAACGTCCTTCATCGCCTCCAACTGCCTAGGCATCCACCATATGCGCTTAATCGCTTGACCATATAAATTGAACAAACTCATGATTCCGTCCTTTTATTTCTCTTACTTTTGTTGACCAGATCAAATTGCTATACCAGCCAATGCTTTCCGGTTAACGCCAGATCGAGAGCAAGAATCAAATATTCAAACCTATATGTTAATATCGCCGGATATTACGCTTGAAATTTTGAACTCCGAACATCTCCGTGATCTCTCACTTTGATATTCTGAATTTATAACAAATGTTGTGACGAAAAATCTTTACAACAATCATCCAGAATGCGTTTGAGGTCATTCGTTCTGATTAAAGAATTTTCATTGCAGAACAGGTCGTGGTCATCAAGCTTCTTGAGAGAAAACTTAAAGTACTTCCTGTCCCGGGGTCCTGGTAAACCAGTTCCCACATTTGCGGATGTCTTTACAGACTACTTTATCACTTATCCACTTTTTTAAAGAGCTGACGTTGGGGCTACCAACGACTAACACTTTCACCTGCTCGCAATCCACTATTGGCAATTTAAAGCGGTGAAATCGTTACTGACTAAATGTCAGAACTCAAGGGACAACTGCGGCAGATCTTTTCATATCTCATCCGCAAAAAAATCCCCTGACTTCTGATATTCAAGGCCAGGTCTCTAACAGAGTCCACGACTTCATCGCTGTAACAGCTCGAAGGTCGAAGACCGGAAACAAACAATAGGTTGTGGGTACTTGCAGCGAATGCTTTCGTTAAGGAGGTGATCCAGCCGCAGGTTCCCCTACGGCTACCTTGTTACGACTTTACCCCAGTCATGAACCACACCGTGGTAACCGTTCTCCCTGCTTTCGAAAAAGAAGGGTTAAACTAGCTACTTCTGGTGCAACCCACTCCCATGGTATGACGGGCGGTGTGTACAAGGCCCGGGAACGTATTCACCGCGACATGCTGATTCGCGATTACTAGCGATTCCGACTTCACGGAGTCGAGTTGCAGACTCCGATCCGGACTACGAAAAGTTTTCTGGGATTTGCTCCACCTCGCGGTATTGCGGCCCTCTGTACTTTCCATTGTAGCACGTGTGTAGCCCAGGCCGTAAGGGCCATGATGACTTGACATCATCCTCTCCTTCCTCCGGTTTGTCACCGGCAGTCTCCTTAAAGTTCCCACCATTACGTGCTGGCAAGTAAGGATAAGGGTTGCGCTCGTTACGGGACTTAACCCAACATCTCACGACACGAGCTGACGACAGCCATGCAACACCTGTCACTGAGTTCCCGAAGGCACCGATCTATCTCTAGAAAGTTCTCAGGATGTCAAGGCCTGGTAAGGTTTTTCGCGTTGCATCGAATTAAACCACATGCTCCACCGCTTGTGCGGGCCCCCGTCAATTCATTTGAGTTTTAATCTTGCGACCGTACTCCCCAGGCGGTCTACTTATCGCGTTAGCTTCGCCACTAAAAGGTCAAGCCTCCCAACGGCTAGTAGACATCGTTTACGGCGTGGACTACCAGGGTATCTAATCCTGTTTGCTCCCCACGCTTTCGCACCTCAGTGTCAGTATCAATCCAGGGGGCCGCCTTCGCCACCGGTATTCCTCAGAATATCTACGCATTTCACCGCTACACTCTGAATTCTACCCCCCTCTATCGTACTCTAGTTCATCAGTTTGGAATGCAGTTCCCAGGTTGAGCCCGGGGCTTTCACATCCCACTTAACAAACCACCTACGTGCGCTTTACGCCCAGTAATTCCGATTAACGTTTGAACCCTCCGTATTACCGCGGCTGCTGGCACGGAGTTAGCCGGTCCTTCTTCTGTTGCTAACGTCATTCGGCCAGGTTATTAACCCAACCGTATTCCTCACAACTGAAAGTGCTTTACAACCCTAAGGCCTTCTTCACACACGCGGCATGGCTGTGTCAGGGTTTCCCCCATTGCACAATATTCCCTACTGCTGCCTCCCGTAGGAGTCTGGGCCGTGTCTCAGTCCCAGTGTGGCTGATCGTCCTCTCAGACCAGCTATGGATCGTCGCCTTGGTGAGCCTTTACCCCACCAACTAGCTAATCCAACGCAGGCTCATCCAATAGTGCGAGGCCTCGAAAGGTCCCCCGCTTTCCCCCATGGGGCGTATGCGGTATTAATCCGGGTTTCCCCGGGCTATCCCCCGCTACTGGGTAGATTCCTACGCGTTACTCACCCGTCCGCCACTCGCCAGCCAGAGCAAGCTCTGCTGCTGCCGTTCGACTTGCATGTATAAGGCCTGCCGCCAACGTTCAATCTGAGCCATGATCAAACTCTTCAATTAAAATCGAAGTATCCTGCTTCCCTTATGAAACCCTTTTGAGGTTCACTCAGGTTACAGTTGCGGTTTTAGTCCGCAAATCTTGTATCGAGATAAGTGGTCAATTGACCATCCCCGGCTCTCGGTATTTGCAAGCAAATACCTGTCACCAGATGTGTTCGCCTATCGGCGAGCCCCATCTCGGCTCAACGCAAAATTACCGTATTTGTAAGTATTGCTTTCGACACTTCCGAAAAAGTGTCTTTCGCCGGTTACGTTCGTCATAGACGAGCCGTAACCTAAACTCAATAAATTGTCGGTAATTGTCGTTGAATATTAATCGCATTCAACAAACAAATACCCACACCTATTGCTTGTTTCCAATTTGTTAAAGAACATTTCCAGACCTTTTGAGCGCAAGAAACCCCACACTGAGTGTTAATTTCAGCGGGCCACTTGTACAAAATTGAATCTGGTGACTCGGCTCTGTCAACCAAAGCTGAGTCTCGAATCACGGCCTGTGACTCGACTCGATCTCATCAATCGAGGGGGCGTATTATACGCTCCGCTTACCCTTTTACAACCCTTCTGAAGAAGAAATCGCAAAAAACCTTGTTACTCTGCAGCCCGCATCAGCACTACCTTGTAAGTCTCAAAGTCGCTGCATTACTGCAAGCGAGGCGGCGCATTGTATAGAGGTTAATTTTCAAAATCTATTAAAACTTTTAATTATTTTAACTCGGGTTTTCTCGACGGAATGGCATAAGCAATTTGCGCTCGAACCACGACCGGTTCAGGGTCCTGAACAGCAGCAATAGTGCAACAATGAGGGTGTAGATAACCACCTCCGTATAGTCACTTCTGGTCAGCCAGGCGAGATGCACCAGCGCCAGCAGGCTGATCACATAGATAAGCCGGTGCAGGCGTTTCCACCGTTTTCGCAACAATCGCACCATCGCATTGCTGGACGTAACCGCCAGCGGTATGAGCAGCAGGTAGGCCGCGAACCCTATGCTGATGTAGGGCCGTTTTTCCAGATCCGCGAGTATCTCACCGAAACGCAACTCAAGCAGCAGCAATGCATAACACAGCAGATGAACGGACGCGTAGAAAAATGTGAACAGCCCGAGCATTCGGCGAATCCCGACAAGGGCCGGGATACCGAATATCGTTCTTAGAGGCGTAATACTCAGGGTTAGCAGCAGAAAATAAAGCGTCCACTGACCGTTGAATTCAACAATAGCCTTCGCGGGATCTGCCCCCAAAATCCCTGCGTCCCCGCTGTACAAGCGGGATACCTGCCATATGCAGTATGAAATCGGTAGACACCCCAGCACCAGCGTCAGGGGTTTGAGCCAGCCCATCAGAAGTTTCGCTTCAGATTCATGCCTGTATACAGATGTGCAACTTGCGGTGCATAACCGTTGAACATCAGGGTTTCGGTTCTCGAGCGTGAAAATAATGAGCCTGGCAAGCGTCTCTCGCTTCCCTGACTCCACCTTGGGTGATCAACCTCCGGATTAACATTCGCGTAGAACCCATATTCGCGAGAATTGGACAACTCCCAGGTTGTCTTCGGGCGCTCTCGCAGAAACGAAATCCTGGCAATCGATTTAATGCTCTTGAATCCATATTTCCAGGGTACGACGAGCCGAAGCGGCGCGCCATTTTGCGGAGGCAGACTCCTGCCGTAGAGACCGATAGCCACAAAGGCAAGCTCATTAACTGCCTCGTCAATGCGAAGGCCTTCGACGTAGGGATAATCAATCGCCGTAAACCTTGATCGTTGTCCGGGCATCTGTTGCGGATCAAACAAAGTCTCAAAGCGGACAAACTTCGCATTGGAATTAGGCTCGAACCGCCTTATAAGGTCCGCCAATGGAAAACCAATCCAGGGAACCACCATTGACCAGGCCTCAACACAGCGCAATCGGTATATGCGCTCTTCCAGCGCATGCGGCTTCAAAATGTCTTCCAGGTTAAACTTCCCGGTTCGATCCGCCTCTCCCGTGACCTCCAGTGTCCAGGGCTCCGAATTGAAATCACGGGCATTCTCGACAGGATCTCCCTTGTCGGTCCCAAATTCGTAAAAGTTGTTGTACTGGCTCACATATTCGTAAGGTGTTGCAGACTCATTGGTAGAGAAATTGCCCGGCACGGCTTCTCGTAATTTTGGTACCAGCCAGGGAGGCGTGGCCTGCGAGTGGAGCACCTCGCCTTCGTGCACCAGAATTCTGCGCTCAGCGGAGGTATTAGTCGCGACGGCGGAGTCAGCGGCGAGCGCCCTGGATGCAACTGCACCAGCCGCTATGGCGCCCGCAGCCTTAATGAAGCCTCGACGTCGCATGAACGTGCGCTCATCAGTGATTTCAGAGGACCGGGGTTGCATACCTGCCATTCGTGCTACCTAACCTGTTTATCTTCACTATGGACAACCAAACGCAGGCAATGTTACGGAATCGTGCTAAAGAAACCGGGGTGCGCAAGCATCCGGCGGCGTCAGGTCTTACTCCGGGAGAACAAGTCCTTTTTGCGCATCATCGCCTGCACGGGTCCCGAGGCGCCATAAACCAGCCCGATACATAAAAGGACACCGGGCGGATATACCGCAACCACGACAAACAACATCACCACAGCCAGCATGTAAACAAACGGTACCCGACCCTTGAGATTGATGTGCTTGGGGCTGTAATAGCGAATATTACTGACCATCAGCAACGCCGTGACCGCAACAAACACTGTTAACACAACGGAAAACTGAATCGCCACATCGGCGTCAAAATTATCAACCCATGTCCACACAGTCGTCGCCACGGTACCGGCAGCGGCCGGACTTGCCAGACCAACAAAGACCTTGCTATCGGGCGCCGTGTTGAACCTGGCCAATCGTAACGCCGCGCAGGCCATGTATAAAAATGCGATCATCCAGCCCAGTTTGCCGAGATCCGACAAAACCCAACTGAACATCAATACCGCCGGTGCAACGCCGAAAGCAACCAGGTCTGACAGGCTGTCATACTGCATGCCAAATTCGCTCTGGGTATTGGTGAGACGGGCGATCCTGCCGTCGAGGGAATCGAGGAATCCGGCAATAACAATGGCGATAGCGGCATTCTCAAGCGCTCCATTCATCGCCGCGATAATTGCATAGAAACCTGAAAACAGCGCGCCAGTGGTGATAAGATTGGGCAGCAGGTATACCCCTCGTGCCAATCCCTTTCTGTCGCCTATTGCAGAAACTTTCTTTTCGGACTCTGTTGCTGAACCTGGCTCTTCCATGGGTTGCACACTCGGTATTTGTTAGACGGCATTAGTTGATCCGTTCCTGATAGAAAACAGTATAGCGCGATTACCGGACAGCAGAACCTGCCGGTTTCCCAGGGAACGTTGCTCTATAGAGTCAGGACTTTTTCGCCACGCGACAATCCGGAAACGCCTGACCGAACCACTTCGAGCACCGTCGTGTCGGTCATAGCCCGCAAAAAAGCGTCCAGTTTTTCACTGGTTCCTGTGAGCTGCACCGTATAGGCGCTCGGCGTCACGTCAACGATTTGCGCCCTGAAAATATCCGCTGTGCGCTTCACTTCTGCCCGTTGAGTTCCAGTCGCTTTGAGTTTGATCAACATCATTTCACGCTCGATATGTTCACCGTCGGTAAGATCGACGAGTTTAACGACTTCAATCAATTTGTTGAGCTGTTTGGTAATTTGTTCGATCTGCTCATCTGTCGCCTTGGTTGTCAGTGTCAGCCGCGACAGGGTCGCGTCATCGGTCGGCGCGACAGTGAGCGATTCAATGTTGTAGTTACGCTGGGCAAACAGACCTACAACCCTTGAGAGAGCTCCGGCTTCGTTTTCCATCAGCACTGACACTATTCTCCGCATCAGGTCCGGACTCCCTTCTTCAGCCACATATCCCGCATGGATCCATTCGGTGCCACGTGCATCGGATAGACGTGCTCCTCCGGGTCCACGTTGATGTCTACAAACACCAGCTTATTCGTCAGCGAAAACGCTTCGGCAAGAACCACGTCGAGTTCATCAATGCTGTCAACTCGAAACCCCACATGGCCGTATGACTCAACCAGTTTCACAAAATCGGGTAGTGAATCCATATAGCTATTGGAGTGGCGGCCCTCATACTGCATGTCCTGCCATTGCTTAACCATGCCCAAAGACCCGTTATTGATGTTAATTACCTTGATAGGTAAACCATACTGCGCACAGGTAGACAGTTCCTGAATGTTCATCTGAATACTTCCTTCTCCCGTGATGCAGGCGACGGTCTCATCGGGGAATGCAACCTTCACACCCATGGCTGCCGGTAAACCGAAGCCCATGGTGCCCAGACCACCGGAATTGATCCATCGGCGTGGCTTATCGAAGGGATAATAAAGTGCCGCAAACATCTGATGTTGACCTACATCCGAGGTGATATATGCATCCCCGCCCGTGACCTTATAAACTGCCTGTACAACCTGTTGCGGCTTGATAACCTTACTGCCTTTTTCAACATTCACCTTCAGACAATCCTGCTTGCGCCAGCCCTCTATTTGATCCCACCAGGCCGCCAGGAGTGACGCCTGTTGTTCCGTGCGCCGGGTAACCCCTTGTTCGGCAAGTTTGTTCATTTCGACCAGAACCGCGTCCACGGGACCGACGATCGGCACATCAACAACCACATTCTTTGAAATGGAGGCGGGATCAATATCCACATGAATGATCTGCGCATAAGGACAGAATTTCGAGATTGTGTTGGTCACCCGGTCATCAAAACGGGCGCCAATCGCCAATAGCAAATCACAATGATGCATGGCGTTGTTGGCCTCGAAGGTGCCGTGCATGCCCAACATTCCAAGAAATTGCCTGTCCGTAGCGGGATAGGCGCCGAGACCCATCAGTGTATTGGAGATCGGAAAACCGAGTGTTCGTGTCAATTCTGTCAAGGCTTCGCTCGCATTACCCTGAATTACACCGCCTCCCGTATAGATCATGGGGCGTTCCGCATCCAGTAACATTGTCATGGCTTTCTTAATTTGTCCCGAATGGCCCTTGGCCACGGGATTGTACGATCGGATTGATACGGTTTCCGGATAACTGAACGGGAACTGATCCATCGGATTCGTTATGTCCTTTGGAATATCCACGACAACCGGCCCTTGTCGCCCGGATGTCGCAATATAGAATGCCTTTTTTATCGCGTCTGGAATCTCTTCTGCACGTTTCAGCAGAAAACTGTGCTTAACGATTGGCCGGGATATTCCCACCATATCCGTTTCCTGGAAAGAATCCGTACCGATCAGGTGTGTCATGGCCTGACCGGAGATGACCACCATAGGAATGGAATCCATGTAAGCGGTTGCAATCCCGGTAATGGCATTAGTGGCGCCGGGTCCCGAAGTGACCAGTACAACCCCGGGTCGTCCAGTTGCCCGCGCATACCCGTCTGCCATATGGGTCGCGGCCTGTTCGTGCCTGACGAGAAAATGCCGCACCCTGTTCTGCTTGAACAGTGCGTCATAAATGTGCAGCACAGCGCCACCAGGGTATCCGAAGACCTGGTCCACACCTTCTTCCTGCAAGCTGCGGATCAACATGTCCGCTCCGGATAGCATTTCCACCCTTATCCCCTATCAACGATTGATGACCAATTGACGCACTATGCCAGCTGTGACTTAAACGTCAGGCGGCGGGCATTCTTAAACATCCACTATGTCTAGTCAAATCATTGCGGCCTGGATCACGACTAATTTCGCACCGATCATACATTTGTGGTCGAAAATCACCGCCTGTTTGAGTAGAATTGTAAAATTTCCTTATATGCTACTGGTTTACACGAGAAAGTTAATGTTGAAGAAAGGGATTGTGACGATCAGCCTTGCACTGATTGCGATGGTATCGAGCGCAGAGCAAGAATACTACACCTGGGTTGATGAAAACGGTGTCACAAACTATGCCGCTAAAAAACCCTCAAACCAGGAAGCACAATTTGTCACAAGCTCCCATCGGTTCGGGTACCGTGCCCCGGAACGCGAGGCTGTAACCAACGATAGGGAAACGGCGGAGGCCTCTCCCGATAACGCGGGCGAAGTCGACCCGGACGCCATAATCGCGGACGAACGTGCAAAATTTGAAGCCGAGCTGGCAGAGGAAAAACGCTTCAACTGTGATGTTGGCAAGAAGAACCTGAGTCGCCTGGAAACCTTTGGCCGCATCCGTATCAAGGGGGAGGATGGCAAAGAGCGTGTGATGACAGACGAGGAGATGGAGCAAAAGAAAGTAGAGTCTCGGTCACTGATACGTGAGAACTGTAAGGCGTAATCCAATGCGCCGCTCCCTTACGCCCTTCCGACGTTATTCTATCCACATTAAGCCAGCCATTCGTCCGCTGGAACCGTCACGGCGAACAGAATAGTAGTCCTCACTGAAACAGGCCGTACAACGCGCAGTCACCGTGACACTCGAAACACCCAGAGATGCCAGCTGATATTGAGCAATCTCCTGCAAATCCAGGTGCCAATGACCGCGATCCCGACCAGCTTTGAAGGCCCCAGGGTATTCCCCAAACTGTCGCTTAACAGGTGTATCAATTTCGTAGTGACACGGACCAACACCCGGGCCAACCCACGCATGGGTCACGCTCCCGGCAAACAGGCCAATACTTTTTTCAATAATCCCCGAGGCCAGTCCTCGCCAGCCAGCATGCACCACCGCGATTTCGAGCCCTGCCGCATCGCACAGGAAAATCGGTAAACAATCCGCAACCATCACCGCCAACACCACCCCTGAGTCACGGGTGTATGCACCATCAGCCTGATCGTACTGCGCACCTGCCGGAGCACGACGGTCAACCCTGATCACGTGATTGGAATGAATCTGGTCAAGCCAGACAGGATTGCCAGGCAGATCAAACAGGCCGGTCAGACTTAACCTGTTTTTTAAAACTGCAGACGGCTTATCGCCAACATGCTGCCCGAGATTCAGTGTCGCAAATTCGCCGCTGCTTACGCCACCGGAACGATGCGTAAATATCGCCTTTACGCCAGTCGGAAAGAGCCCCGGAGGCGCATCGAAATCAGTGGCCAATTCAGCCATTTTCAAGCTCCGCCTGGCGAAGGCAGTCGAGCAGGGCTCTCAGATCCGCGGGTATATCTGACTGAAATACGACCTGCTCGGTTGACCCTGGATGTTTGAACGAAAGCTCTCTTGCGTGCAGGGCTTGTCTTGAAAACGCTTTCAGGCAAGCAGCCAGTGCCTGTCGATCACCCGCGGGCTGGCGGTATTGGCCGCCATAGACGTTATCACCAACCAGCGGCATGCCCATATGCTGCATATGTACCCGGATCTGATGGGTCCTTCCGGTTTGCAGCGAAAACTGCATATGCGAGTGAGACCGAAACCGTCTGAGCACAGAAAAATCTGTGATCGCCTCCTTACCATCCCGCCTGATTTTCATCCGGGTTCGATGCACCGGATCGCGATCAATCGGTGCATTAACCTGCCCATCCGCGTGGGTAACGCCATACACCACCGCCTCGTAAATTCGCTTTACGGTTCTTGCCTGTAGTTGCTCCACCAGCGATGTCTGGCATTGCAACGTCTTGGCCACTACCATCAACCCTGTCGTGTCCTTGTCCAGGCGGTGAACAATTCCCGCACGAGGCACTTCCTGCAAATCTGGCAGATGATGGAGCAAGGCATTGAGCAGCGTGCCCGTGCGGTTACCAGCACCAGGATGGACAACCAGTCCTGCTGGTTTGTTGATCACCAGCAGCAGGTCATCCTCAAACATGATGTCGAGCGGGATCGCCTCGGGCTCATCGGTAAGGGAATCCGCCAGTGCATCAATAACAATCCGTTCACCCCCCGCAACCTTGTCCTTTGATCTGCCGGGAAATCCATCGACGACCAGTTCTCCCGACTTAATCCAGGCCTGCAGGCGCGATCTCGAGTATTGCGGGAACAAGGCGGCTACAACGTGATCTAATCGGTCATGCGCCAGTTCCTTTGGAACCGTGCCCTGGTGTTGAATTTTTGAAGGCATTGAGGCTGAGTGTCTCAGGTTAGAAGGGGGTAGTGTTCATAGACTGTTTGGGTCTCACCAGAGGCTATGGTTAAATAGGCCGTTTTTCAAGCTACCACGGCTGTTCACAACAAGATTACTTATGCACAACCCAGTACTCGTACGACTCGGCTTCATGATGCTTCTGTCTGTCTCCCTACTTCTCAGTAGCTGCAAGAACGAAGATATTGAAGATGACATTAACGCAACAGAACTGGCATTTTATGAATCTGCCCAGGGCAGTCTGCGCTCAGGGAACTACGCTAACGCGGTTTCGAAACTTCAGTTACTCGAATCCAGGTTTCCATTTGGTCGGTATGCTGAGCAGGCGCAGCTTGAGATTATTTTCGCGTATTATCGCAGCGCCCAGTCCGAAGCCGCTCGGGCAGCAGCGGATCGTTTTATCCGATTGCATCCACGTCATCCAAATGTGGACTATGCCTACTACCTGAAAGGCCTGGCTTCTTTTGAGGAAGATGAAAACTTTCTGACAAAACTATTCCCTCTCGATCCGTCAACTCGAGATCCCGGCGCTGCCAGGGATTCATTCAATGATTTCTCACAATTGATCCGGCGCTTCCCTAACAGTCAGTATGCACCCGATGCTCAAAAACGCATGCAGTACCTGCGCAATCTGCTGGCAGCATCCGAGGTTCACGTTGCACGCTACTATATTCATCGAGGCGCCTATATCGCCGCGGCTAATCGCGGTAAGTATGTTTTCGAAAACCTCCAGGGTACGGTAGCAGTACCAGATGCACTGGCGGTAATGGTCGAGGCTTACCAGCTCCTTGGGATGGACGGCCTTGCTGACGATACATTAATGGTACTGTCTACAAACTATCCAGAACATCAATCGCTAACGAAAAAAGGAGAATTTCGCGCCAGCAGATCTGTCAAAAGCAATGAGCGAACCTGGCTCAATATCATCTCATTTGGACTTCTGGGGTAATTCAACAACCTATGGATGAGACCAACGATTCGGTCACAGAAGACAAGGAAAGTCTCCAGCGATCAACTATCCTCAGGGTATATAACTACTATCGAATCCTGATCTCATTTCTATTTCTGTTCCTCTTTCTTGATCCTAACTTCAGCGAATTTATTGGCACGGTTAATCCCGAACTGTTTCAGACGACAATTATAAGTTACCTCTGCGTTAACGTGCTTATCGGTCTGGCAACGATCTTCATCAGTGTCGAATTTCTTTCCAAAGCCGCGCCATCTCTGATCATCCTGATCAGTGACATCCTCTGTCTCACCCTGCTCATGTCAACCAGCGGGGGAGTGAGCTCTGGTCTTGGGAATTTTCTGATTTTCACGCTCGCTTTCGGTGGCGGTCTGATTCACGGCCGGGTTTCCACAGTATTGCCGGCGATCGCATTTATCCTCACAATCTACGATGAGTTCTACCTGTTCTTCCTCGACCAGAACGAAATTCAGAGTTTCTTCCAGGCAGGGATTCTCGGCATTGTGTACTTCGTCGCCAACATCCTCTTCCAGACGCTGTCACGTCAACTTCGGGTCCGAGAAACTGAAGTACATACCCTGGAACAGATTAACCAACTCATTATTGAACGCATGCGGGTCGGGGTCGCCGTCATATCTCCCGACGAGCGGCCAAGGTTGATTAATCAGGCCGCGTCGAAACTTCTCAAGGACCCGTCGCTGAAACAGTCGCCCAGCGAGATTTTACCCGAGGCTCTGCTGGATAATCTCGCGCTTTGGCGGGAACAACCGTCGACGGATCCAGCAAAGTTCGCCCCCTATACGACCGGCCCTGACATCCTCGCCACATTCTCCGTCCTGAACCGACCCACGGCTGACGCTGATACTCTGGTTTTTCTGGAGGACAGCACGGAACTGCAAAAACAGGCGCAACAGCTGAAACTTGCCTCCCTGGGGAGACTTTCAGCAAGCATCGCTCATGAAATTCGTAATCCCCTCGGCGCCATCAGTCATGCCGCACAACTGCTGAGTGAATCGGACTCTCTTAATAAAGGTGATAAGCGGCTGAGTGAAATCATCCAGAATCATTGCGTACGGATGAATGGCGTAATAGAAAACGTATTACAAATGTCCCGGCGACATAATGCGGATCCGAAAAACCTTGATCTTGAGGTCTGGCTGCCAAAATTTCTTGAAGAATTCTCAGCAGGAATCCCTGAAGAAATCGAAATCGAAACGAAATTCGACTCACCAGTCCTGGTGATTGTCGATCCACTCCACCTGTCGCAGGT
>JAJFKA010000117.1 GCA_021773555.1 Gammaproteobacteria bacterium | reverse complement strand
AGAAGGTGCAGTGGTTCCTTTCCTACGCGGCTTGCGGCTCTCCGAGCTCCCCTCACTTGGTCGAAAGCCCCTGCGGGTCCGATGGCGGCCCCCTTCCTCCACGCGCTCGGCGCTATCCGAACGCGGCCCGTCCTGAAGGCTGCGGAAAGGAACCACTGCACCTTCCGCTAAAGTCTTCGAGATGGCACTTCGAACGACGGAATTTGCTTAAGGTCGCGGTAGGAATGCCAGTTGCCTGGCACCCCCCGCACAGATCCGTACGTGCGCTACTAACGCATACGGCTCCTACTTTGAGTATCTGGCGCGAAAGCGCACCTCAGGATAAGGGTGAACGATGTGAACCCGGGGCAGATAGCGGCGGGTCCAGGGGCCGAACCGATCCCAGACAAGCTTGGATCGTTGGCTACGCCGACGAAGCATTTTGAACCAGCGCCTGACAACTTCGTAGTGAAACAGTGAGACGCTTTTCAAATTGCCGGGCACACCGTAGTAGTTCATGTGCCCCGTCAGGACCGATCTCAGCCATTTCAGGGTAAGACCGATCGAATCGTGCATGCGCAGTCGTAGACCTGCCTGTACCGCTTTGATCTGATGAATGAGGCGCGAGCGGATCGTTTTGCGTCCGAGTTTGAAGCCACCCTTACGGGTCCGGGTACAGTAGTGCGTGAACCCGAGGAAGTCGAAAGATTGTGGTCTTCCTTCTCCAAGGGCAGCACCATGATCCGCCGCCTTTCGACCAAACCGAATGAGCCGGGTTTTATCCGGGTGAACAGCCAGACCAAATTGACTCAGCCTGATCTTGAGCCTCTCCAGATAATCCTCGGCATCGGTCTTGTGCTCGAAGCAAAGCACTGCATCGTCCGCATAGCGAACCATGAGAACCTCGCCCCGGGCCTTTACTTGTCGCCAGCGATGACTCCATACGTCAAACACATAGTGCAAATAAAGGTTTGACAGCAAGGGGGATATCACCGCGCCTTGCGGTAAACCGCGAGCCGCCGGTTGCCGCCTGCCATCTGCCTCCTTCACACCAACTTTGATCCAGCGCGTTATCATTTTGATCAGGCGTGGGTCTTGTATACGGTGCCGCAGCATCCGGATAAACCAATCATGTTCTACTGAATCGAAGAACTGACGGATATCCAGATCCAGCACCCAGTTCACTCTCCGGCTCGTGATGCCAAACGCCAAAGCATCCAACGCGGTATGCTGGCTTCGACCGGGCCGGAAACCATAGGAAAAACCCATAAAATCGGCTTCATAAATCTCGTTGAGGAGGAGTACAACAGCCTGTTGGACTATCTTGTCCTCCGTGCACTGAATACTGATGGGGCGTTGTTCACCGCCTCCCTTGTCGATATAGATCCGACGCGCGGGTTGTGGTTTGTAGTTCCCCTTCCGGATTCGTGCATGCAGATCCATTAACCGGTCATCAAGGTCCTCCCGGTACACCGCCCAACTGACACCATCAATACCCACCGCCGCGTCGTGCTTCAGTCGCTCATATCCGCGCCGAAGCAGTGCCGGTGTCAGATGGTGCATAAGGGAGGTGAACCGTTGGTTCTTGTCCTTCCTCGCGCTTTCACGCACGCGAATGAGTCCCAACATCGTCTGCGCCCAGCTCTGCGTCTGGTCACGGGTGGTCTCTTCCACGTTCCTCTCAGTCAAGGCCCTTCCCTCCACAAACTCCGCCGCCCTCGATGAAGGCCTTGTTCGTCTGCTTCGCCGGTACTATGACCTCGTCCGACTTCCTGATGCCATCCATTGTCTTACTCGTCTCCGATTCACAATTTACTCTCGACCCAACCGCTGCCGAGACACATCAGGATCTCCCAGGTTCCGCACATTGAACGTACTTGCATGCATAGGGTCTCCGACCCCGCCGGGTTGTCCGAAGGCCTCACCATGGCGGCCCACTAACATGTTGCCTTCTGCATCACTTAACTGCATCAGCACCCGAAACACGAATGATTACGTGGCTCAATACCTAGCCTACAAGCACCTCTGCTAACACTTCACTTGTGAAGTTACCCGCACAAGCGCATAGCTCAAGGCCGGGGCGAGCGGTTACCTCTTACCCCACAGGGACTTTCACCCTTTGTTCAATGCCAGCTTATCCTGGCGTACTAAGTGCCATTCGGGTCTTCTGTTTTCTCTGCACGTCCGTCACTTCCTGCTGCGCTGCGGCATGGTCCGGGTTAATCAACGATAAGCACAGTTAAATGGCAGATCACTACCCACCCCACACCAACAGAATAATTCAGTGAAGAAGCCCAGTGCGCCTGATGATTTCCTGCTTGCGTTCTGCAGAGTACTGGCACCCGGGCGCAGCTACGATTAGTATCGTGTTCCCGATACTTGACGGAACACCAATGGCCACCACGACGTTAATAGACAACCTTTGCTTTGGCGAAGGACCCAGATGGCATAACGATAAGCTCTGGTTCTCTGATATGCATGACCACAAAGTGCTAAGTGTCGATATGCACGGAGAATTCGAAACCGTGGCGACAGTTCCAAACCAGCCCTCGGGTCTCGGCTGGATGCCGGATGGTCGGCTACTGGTAGTATCAATGCTGGATCAAAAACTGCTGGTTCTGGAAGATGGCCAGTTGTCAGAATTTTGCGATCTTTCCACCCTTGCCAAATATCATTGCAACGACATGGTCACGGACACACTCGGACGTTCCTACGTGGGCAACTTCGGTTACGACCTGCACGATGGTAGCGATCCCGTGATGGCAGAATTAATTCTGGTCACCGCTGAAGGCGCCCCCAGAGTCGTGGCAGAAGATATGTTTTTTCCAAATGGTTCTGTGGTCACGCCCGATGGCAAGACGTTGATCGTGGGCGAGACCATGGCATCCAGATTGACCGCATTTGATATTGCGACTGATGGCTCGTTATCCAATCGAAGAATCTGGGCGAAACTTGAAAGCGCTTTTCCGGATGGGATCTGTCTGGACGAAGCCGGAGGGATCTGGGTAGCTGCGCCAACCACTCATGAAACACTGCGTGTCGTTGAGGGAGGCGAGGTTACCGATCGTATCCCGATTGAAAATCAAGCCTTCGCGTGCATGTTGGGTGGAACCGATGGAAAAAGATTATTCATCCTCACCGCGGCGTCTTCACGGCCGGAAGAATGTCAGAGAATGCGCTCAGGAAAAATCGAATTCGTGGACGTGCAACATGCGGGAGCCGGATTACCCTGATGAACGAAGCATTACGCATTGCCATCATTAGCGGAGGACACTCCGCCGAAGCCGACGTATCACGATCGAGTGCCCAGGGTGTGCTCAACGCCCTGAAGCAAAATTACTCCGAGGTGATCAACCTGGACCTGGATTCAGACCTGGCATCATCGCTAAAGGCGTTCGCGCCACAGGTTGTGTTCCCGGTACTTCACGGTCCTCCCGGAGAAGATGGGACACTTCAGGGGTTCCTTGAGATTCTGGGCTTACCCTACGTTGGCAGTGACGTGCATGGCAGCGCGTTTGCCATGGACAAGATAGTCTCCAAAAGTATCTTCAGGGAAGCCGGTCTACCCCTGATCCCGCAGACCGTTGTTCAACTGGCCGATGGCACGGCCAGCGCAGTCAAACGCATTACAACTGATCTTGGCGACTACGTTGTCGTAAAACCGGCGAGACAAGGCAGCGCAGTCGGTGTAACACTGGTCGACAACGAAAATCAGCTACATCAGGCACTTACCGACGCATTTCAGTTCGACCACAGGCTGCTGGTGGAAAAACGAATTGATGGCAGGGAAATTACGGTCGGTGTCATCGATACCGATACCGGCAGCGAAGCCTTTCAGGTCATCGAGATAATCACCCCACCGGAAACCTGGTATGACTATGAGCATCGCTATACCGCGGGTCTTAGTGAGCACGTGATGCCGGCGAAACTCGATGCGGATTTCACCGCTAAATTACAGAACCTTGCCATCAAGGCGCATCAGGCTCTGGGATGCCGGGATCTGTCGCGGGCCGATTTCCTGGTCAGCGAGGGCAACTGTTTTCTGCTCGAGGTCAATACCCTGCCGGGCATGACACCTACAAGTCTTTACCCTGATGGTGCAGCCGGATACGGGCTGGATTTTGCCGCCCTGGTGAGTTACCTCGTCGAACGCGCTGCGGCGCGCGGTAACTAGCCGCAACCGACACCAACCGTCACATATCGTAGCCGCGCTCGTTGTGCTGATTCAGATCCAGTCCCTCAGTTTCTTCATCGTCAGAGACACGCAGACCGATCACCGCATCGACCAGTTTCAGGATGCCGAAGGTGATGATAGCGGTATAACCTGCACTCGCCAGCACGCCGATGACCTGCACACCCACTTGTGAACCCATGGTCATGCCTTCGTTGTATCCCTGACCACTGAAAACGCCCAGACCGGCACTGGCAAACACACCGGCGAAAATCGTGCCGAGCATGCCGCCAACCCCATGCACGGGGAAGACATCAAGGGAGTCATCAATGTGCAGTTTCTGTTTCAGGTAAATCGTCGCATTAAAACAAAGGAATCCCGCAAGTAAGCCGATAACAAGCCCACCGGCCGGTCCAACAAACCCCGATGCCGGGGTGATGGTGCCCAGTCCCGCCACCATGCCGGTTACGGCACCCAGTGCACTTGGGCGACCGAAGCGGACCCATTCACATGCCATCCAGGTCAGTGCACCTGCCGAAGCCGACATATGCGTGACCAGCATCGCCATGCCCGCATCACCATTGGCAGCGAGCGCACTCCCGGCATTAAATCCGAACCATCCTACCCACAACATACCAGCCCCGGTAACTGTCATGGTCATATTGTGCGGTGGCATCGGTGTCGTCGGAAATCCCTTCCGTTTGCCCATCACCAGAGCACAGACGAGCGCTGCAACACCTGCCGTGATATGCACGACAGTCCCGCCCGCGAAATCCAGCAGGCCCATATTACCGAGCCAGCCACCACCCCAGACCCAATGGGTGATCGGTGCATAAACGATTAACACCCACAGACCGGAAAACACCATCATTGAGGAAAACCGCATCCGTTCGGCGAACCCACCCACGATGAGCGCCGGCGTTATGATGGCAAAAGTAAGCTGGAACATGGCAAAGACACTCTCGGGGATGTCGCCACTCATACTGCCTTCCAGTACATTCGCGAACATCACATTGGACAAGCCTCCAACAAAATCATTGCCTTGCGAAAACGCCAGGGAGTAGCCAATCACCAGCCAAAGCACAGAAACGAGACAGGTAATCGCGAAACATTGCAGCAATACACTCAGCACGTTTTTAACCCTGACCAGTCCGCCGTAAAACAACGACAACCCGGGAATTGTCATAAATAAGACCAGCGCAGTAGACGTCAAAATCCACGCAGTATTACCCTCGCTCAGCGTGTCACCGGCGAGTGCGTAACCCGGTAAAATCAGCAGACAAAGGCTCGATAGCAGAGCGAAGGACGTTTTCATAAAGCACTCCTTGTGTGCGGGCTTTTTTATTAGCGCTCAAGTGTACTCGATTAAATTACATGCCCACAACAGCCCTCATAATACAACCGGACCTCGCTGTACGCGGGGCTTGTAGCTCTTCTGTTAAAGAAACACGCGGCTTAGCACCCGTATGGATATCAAACGCCACCGTTAGACCAAAATGATAATCGACACGGTGCTGGGACTAGGTTAGAAAGGTAGTTCCAGAACAGGAATCACCGATGCGAAGACAAAAGAGAGACAAGTCAGATCGAGCGTTTACCCGTGGCTACCAGATTGGGGTGCATGGCAAGTCACGCGAACTTTGTCCCTACCACGATGATGAAAGCAGACATGCCTGGATTAACGGCTGGCGCTCCGGCCGGGAAGATCAGTGGGATGGTTATGTTGGCACCGCCGGTGTCTCCAAGAACAATCTGGCGTGACCACCGCTTAAGACACACCAGCACGAATCGAATCCGCCGCGTCACGAATTAGCGTCGGGCCCTTAAAAATAAAGCCAGTGTAGATCTGCACCAGATCAGCACCGAGCGCGATTTTGACCTGGGCATCCTCTCCGCGATTAATCCCACCAACACCAATCACCGCCAGCTTGCCGCGCACTTCCCCGGCAACCAGTGCCAGCGCATGGTTACTTTTCTCAAACAGCGGCGCACCACTCAGCCCGCCTTTTTCCTTGCCGAACCTGTCGGCGGCAACGGCACTGTGATCAATCGTCGTGTTGCTGACGATCACCCCATCTATCTCGAACTGAATCAGTTGCGCGCTGACCTGGCCAAACTCGTCATCGGTCATATCGGGAGCAATCTTGACCACCAGGGGTACGTGACGCTGGTGGCGGATTTTCAAACTGGCGTGTTCCTCCTTAATACCCTCAAGCAATCTGGCAAGTTCACTGGCCTGTTGTAAATCACGCAAGCCCGGCGTGTTCGGTGAGGAGATATTCACCACAATGTAGGATGCCACTTTATAGACTTTACGCAGACAGGTCAGGTAATCAGTCAGTGCGGATTCCACTGGAGTATCAAAATTTTTGCCGATATTAATCCCCAGAACGTTTCCTGGATTGTCACGGAACTTCGATCGGCGAATACGCTTGACCATCTCATCCACTCCGGCATTGTTAAAACCCATGCGGTTGATGATGGCTTGCTGTCGCGGCAAACGAAACAGACGAGGTTTTGGATTGCCAGGCTGTGGGCGCGGCGTGACCGTGCCTACTTCAATGAAACCAAAACCCAACGCCGAAAATCCATCGATATGATTGGCGTCTTTATCCAGACCGGCTGCCAGTCCAACGGGATTCGGAAACCTGATCCCCATGACCTCACGCGGGTCATCATTCACCTCCCTGGCGATCAACGAGCTGAGATTCCATTGTTGCAGCAGACTGATTGACTGCAGTGACAGGTGATGAGACGGTTCAGTCGGCAGACAAAACAGTAGATCACGGATGAGGCGGTAGTTCATGGCAGGTGCCGCAAAGGAGACACCCGATTATAACAGGCTATTTCACGGATCTGCCCCGGCAGGCGCTTTTAGCGTATGATTCAGCACGCGAAATGGGAACACGTTGAGCCGCGGAAATCCCCGCGGGAACCCGTAAACCGATTCATGGTCTATAAACTCGTTTCCAGCCGTACGAGTTGAAGAGGTCATGTGTCATGTTAAGTAAAGACGTCGTTTCCCCCTACAAAAATCAGCAGGAGGTTAGTCCAGTTTCAATGCAAACACGAGAGCCCATAAGGGAGTTGGAAAACTGGTTATCAGCCCAGATAATCGGGCAGGGAAAACTGGTGAATCGGCTCCTGATTGCCCTGCTCTGCGATGGTCACATTCTGGTGGAGGGTGCACCTGGTTTGGCAAAGACCAAGGCAATCAAAATTCTGGCCCAGGGTATTGAGGGCGATTTTCATCGAATCCAGTTCACTCCTGACCTTCTGCCATCGGACATCACCGGCACCGAGATCTACCGAGCGCAGGAAGGTACCTTTGAATTTCAGCGCGGGCCAATTTTCCACAATCTGATCCTTGCAGACGAAATCAACAGGGCTCCTGCGAAAGTACAGTCCGCATTGCTCGAGGGAATGGGTGAACGCCAGGTAAGTTTCGGCAGAAATACCTTCCCGTTGCCACCGTTATTTCTCGTCATGGCAACGCAAAACCCCATCGAGCAGGAAGGCACCTATCCCCTGCCCGAGGCGCAACTGGATCGCTTTCTCATGCACGTCAATATTGACTATCCTGACGCCGCATCCGAGCGCAGCATTCTGCAACTGGTCAGGAACGAGGCTAAATCCGGCGGTGGCGCAGAACGACTGATTCCGCCACGGATTACGCAGGAGAGCATTTTTGCCGCACGCCAGGAAATCCTGAACATACACATGGCACCGGTTGTGGAAGACTACATCGTGCAATTGGTTATGGCGACCCGAACACCGGAAGCCTTTGGCGACGATCTTGCAAACTGGCTGGACTACGGTGCATCACCGCGAGGAACTATTTCGCTCGACTTGTGCGCCAGAGCAAACGCCTTCCTCCTGGGTAAAGATTATGTGAGCCCCGACGATGTGCAGGCTGTGGCGCATGATGTTTTACGACATCGAATTATCGTTAGTTTTGAAGCAGAAGCTATGGGCGTGGATGCTGATCAGGTGCTTGATGCATTGCTGCAACGCGTCGCCGCTGCTTGATTTCCGATGCCAAAAAGACGCCGAAACGAAGCCCATATCCCCGTTAGTGGGGGTGCTTACACACGCATCCAGGACCTCATCCGTCTGCGCTATGCAGTCCGAGAACTCGATTCGTTGGTATTACCCAGATCCACTAACCCCTTGTCAGGATTGCTGACATCAAACTTCCGTGGTCGAGGTATTGATTTCGCCGAAGTTCGGGTCTATCAACCCGGTGATGACGTACGTACGATTGATTGGCGGGTCACTGCGCGTACGCAGACTCCGCACACCAAATTATTCCAGGAAGAAAAAGAAAGACCTGTATTATTGTTGGTTGACCAAAGTTCATCTATGTTTTTCGGATCCAGGGTCGCACTGAAAAGCGTAACTGCGGCGGAAGCAGCAGCGATAATAGCCTGGACTAATCTGGATCGGGGCGACCGGGTCGGGGGTATTGTTTTTACCGAGGGGCGCCATCGTGAAATCAGGCCCAGGAGAAGCAAGCACTCAGTACTCAGATTGCTCCACGAGATTGATGAGTTTAACCATGCGCTCTCCCGGGAAAACGCGACAGAACAGGACTCGGCAGAGCAAAACGATTACATGGCTGAGGCATTGAGAAATGTCCGCCGAGTGGCGAAACATGGCAGCACCATTTTCCTGATCAGCGACTTTCGCTCCCTGAATGAGCAGGCCAGAATACACCTCCGCCATTTAAGTCACCACAATGACATTGTTGGCATCCTGGTATTCGATTCGCTGGAGCGCTCCTTACCGGCGCCAGATCTTTACACAATTACAGACGGAGTTAAAAAGGCGCGTATTAATACGGCGAATAAAAATTATCGAGCGGACTACGAGTCGGCCTTCGATACCTACCTGACCGACATACGCAGTGAGTTTGCCAGAATCAAGTCACCGCTTCTTGAAATATCAACCAGCGAACCCGTGGTAAAAACCCTGTCAAACCGGTTCTCCGAACAGGCAGCGCAGGCATAACATGGCCAACGCACCGACAATTTTGCCGAACACCCAGACCGACCCACTGGCGGAACTTCGGGACATTCACTTGCCCGGCCCAATTGAGTTCTGGCCACCGGCTCCCGGTTGGTGGATTCTCACCATTGTCAGCGTCGTTCTGGTCGTCTATGCGACTTACAGGTTGTGGCGCTGGTGGCAGTCAAACAAATACCGTCGTGATGCACTGAGTTCCCTGAACCAGCTTATGCAAAAATTTGAATCCGATGGCGACAGTATCAGCTACCTGGCTGACTTACAGATTCTGCTAAAACGGGTCGCACTCAGCCACTACGATCGTACCCAGGTCGCATCGCTGAGCGGTGAGGCCTGGGTGGCATTCCTCGACACGACCGGCAAGACCACAGAGTTTTCCATGGGAGAAGGTCAGGCGCTCATCGATGGACATTACATCGAGCATCCGGAACCCGATGTCCTGGCACTGCATCGACTCGGACAGACCTGGATTCGCAGACACACCGGGATACCAACGAGCCAGCTTGAGGTGGCAGCGTGATTGAATTCATCTGGCCCTGGGTAAGCGTTTGCCTGCCCTTACCGCTGCTCGTTTACTGGATCCTGCCGAAAGCGCGTCGTCAGGATTCCGCACTGCAGGTGCCTTTTTTTAATATTGCTGCGGGATTCGAAAGTGAGCAGAAAATTACCCTGCGCAGGACCAATTTCCGGCGACTCCTGATGATGCTCTGCTGGTGCCTTCTGGTTCTGTCAGGAACCCGTCCCCAGTGGATAGGAGAGCCCATCGAACTGCCGACCAGCGGGCGAGACCTTCTGCTGGCAGTTGATATCTCCGGTTCCATGGGAACCGAGGATATGAAAGCAGGAAACGGAATGGCCACGCGGCTGGCCGTCGTCAAAGAAGTCGTCGGCGACTTTGTGGAGCGAAGGAAGGGCGACCGGCTGGGTCTGATACTGTTCGGTAGTCAGGCATATCTACAAACGCCCCTGACATTTGATCGAATTACGGTCCGCACACTACTGCAGGAAACACCACTCGGCATCGCGGGCGGCAAAACAGCCATTGGCGATGCAATAGGCCTTGCAGTGAAGCGGTTGCAATCACGTCCTTCGGAGAATCGGGTGCTGATCCTTTTGACTGACGGGGTGAACAACGTCGGCGAAGTCTCACCGCTCCAGGCCGCAAAACTGGCAGCCCAGGAAGGTATAAGAATTTATACCATTGGTTTTGGTGCCGATGAACTGATCGTGCCCGGCTTGCTGTTTAATCGAAAAATCAACCCGTCCGCGGAACTGGATGTCAAAACACTGACCGAGATTGCCAGCCTGACTGGCGGCGTATACCAGCGAGCGCGGAGCAGCGCGGAACTGGCGAAAATTTATGCGGCGCTGGATGAAATGGAACCCATAGAACTGGATCGCGAAACCTTCAGGCCGATCAAGTCCCTCTACTACTGGCCACTCGGTGCGGTGCTTTGCCTGAGTCTTCTGACCGTATTGTTCAGTTCGGCCATGCTTGTCTGGTTCCGAAGTCTGGCGGATCGAATCACCAGCAGTGGCGATACCCCTGGCGATACCCGGGTGGCCACATGATGGTTGAAATATTGCGAGACTTTCACTTCCTGCGGCCCGAATGGTTCTACGCCTTTATTCCTGCCCTCATCCTGTTTCTGTTGATTCGGTTTCGACTCAACAGTACCAGTAGCTGGGAGCGCACCATCGACCCGGCCTTACTGCCCCACCTGCTGGTCCGCCCCACCGGCAAGGTAAGTCGCAACCCATTCAGCCTGTTGCTTCTGGCCTGGATGCTCGCCATCATCGCGCTGGCTGGCCCCGTCTGGGAGAAAACCCCACAACCCGTTCACGAACGCGAAGACGCGCTGATCGTTGTGCTCGATCTCACTCGCTCAATGAACGCGACGGATGTTAAACCCAGTCGTCTGGTACGCGCTACGCGCAAACTCGTCGACCTGCTGGAAGCCAGAGATGAAGGTGTTACCGGGCTCGTGGTGTTTGCAGGCGATGCACACACAGTCTCACCCCTGACCGACGATACCAATACCATTATCGCGATGATTCCAGCGCTGCGACCGGAAATCATGCCAGCCAGCGGCAGTCAACTCACGCCCGCGCTCAAAAAAAGTATCCAGTTGTTCCATGATGCCGGTGTATCAAGCGGTCGAATACTGATTGTCACTGATGAAATTCGTGATGCCGCCGAGGCACAGAGTTACGCGAGAAACTTTCGCTTCTCGTTTCCGGTTTCAGTGCTGGCAGTTGGCACCGCAGAAGGTGCACCGATTCCGCTGCCGGGCCCCGAAGGTGGTTACCTCAAGGATGCGCGGGGCAACCTGGTGATCCCGAAAACCGATACCACCAGCCTGGGGGAATTCGCCCAGGTCGCAGGCGGTCGATTCTCAACCATGACCCTGGCAGAAGAAGACCTGGCCTATTTGCTCGGTGATGACCCGCTCCTTGATAATGACGAATTCCGGGCATTGGAGAGGGATTTTGACGTCTGGTTTGAAGAAGGTCCCTGGCTGATACTATTGCTGATACCACTGGCAGCACTGATTTTCAGGCGTGGCTGGATGTGGATATTCGCTCTAATTATTATCATGCCACCGCATGAGGCCCATGCCAGCTTCTGGGATGATCTCTGGTTGACGCCCGATCAGCAGGCAATGGCGGTCCTTAAGGCAGGTGATCCTGACGAGGCGGCCAGCCTGTTTGAGCATCCTGGCTGGAAAGGTTCAGCGCTCTACAAGGGAGAGGCCTTCGGAGACGCGGGTAACCAGTTCGCCAGCCTTAGAGACATCGACAGCCAATATAACCTGGGTAATGCACTGGCCAGACAAGGTAAGTTTGAGGAAGCTATTGAGGCGTACGATCAGGCTTTGAGCCGAGATCCCGATCACGAAGACGCTGTCTTCAACAAAAACCTGATTGAGCAACTGTTGTCCGAACAACAACAGCAACAACAACCGCAGGATGATGGGGAGGACGGCGAGCAGCAACAACAGGACCAGTCCGATCAACAACAGTCAGACAGCGAAGACGGAGAAAACCAGCAACAATCCTCTGAAGAAAATGATCAACAGCAGGCAGAAAACGACAAATCAGAGGAGGGGGAGGCAAAAGAACAAGAGGATCAGGAGGCGACCGATCAACAGATGGCCGAGGAAGACGCGAAGCTTGACGCCGAGGAGCAACAGGCATTGCAACAATGGCTGCGCAGAGTCCCCGATGATCCCGGTGGTTTACTGCGACGGAAATTTGAACGACAGCATGAAGACAACTTGCGCAGTGGTGGGATAACGAGGACGGATTCGAATGCAGATTGGTAAATGGGTACAAACCGGGCTCGTGCTGTTCACCTGGATCATTGCGATGAATTCACAGGCGGGAGTGACTGCCACCGTGGACCGAAACACAGTCAGTGAATTTGATGTTCTGACACTGACGGTCAGGGTAACCGGTGGTGCCAGAGATGCAGAGCCCGACTTCTCGATGATCGAGCGTGACTTCGAAATCATCAATCGCCAGAGCAGGACCAACAGTTCAATCAGTATTATCAATGGTCGCCAGACCAGCACCGATCGCACCGACTACGTATTGACGCTTCGCGCACGCCGACAGGGCCAACTTACCATCCCGGCAATCAGAATCGACGGCGAATCCACCTCGCCCATCCCCATCAGAGCAGTGGAGCAATCAGCGGCGGATGCCCGGCGCATGAATCAGCTGGTTTTTTTCGAAACCAGTGTCGACACCGACACAACCTACGTTCAGGGACAGATCATTTACACCGTAAAGCTTTTCTATTCGGAAGCGATTTCCGGCGATTTTCCGCCACCACCCGCGGTTGACGATGCACTCATCGAGACGCTCGAAAAGGAAAAGCGGTACGAGACCATCGTTTCAAATCGGCGTTACTATGTTCTCGAAAAACAGTATGCGATCTTCCCGCAAAGAAGCGGCCAACTCGTGATCCCCCGGGAGACGTTTATCGGATCCCGCGGCAGAGGTGGATTGTTTTCCTCACGGCAGACCGTGAATGCTGTTTCCGACAAACACACGGTAAATGTGGAAACGATTCCGAGCAGTTTCAACGGTGACCACTGGATCCCTGCCAGAGCCTTCACTCTGTCCGAATCCTGGACTGAGAATCCACCACAATTTCGCGTGGGTGAGCCCATCAACCGGATTTTAATCCAGACGGTTGAAGGATTGTCTGCCTCACTGCTGCCCCCGCTCGGGGAATTCGAACTGGACAAGGCCAAAACCTACGCTGATCCGCCTGAATCGAGCCAGCAATTCGTATCCACCGGCGTCATCGCAAGTACCCGAACCACCATCGGCATCGTGCCAACCGAGGCAGGAGAACTCATTTTGCCCGAGATTCGCGTGCCCTGGTGGGACACCACTGCCAACGAACTAAAAGTAGCAGTGATTCCCGGCGCTACCTATCAGGTTCTCCCGGCACCTGGAGAGAGTCAGCCGAACTCCGCTATACCGGGTCCGGCAGCAATCCCCGAGGCGATAACTATCACGACCAGCAGCGAGACGCCTCCATTCTGGATGTACGTCTCGATGGTGTTGGCCGCGTTATGGCTGATATCAGTCTGGCAATGGTTGTCGACTCGCTCCAGACTCGCGGTGCTCGAAGCAAAACCCGTCCAGGAATCCCCGAACGTTCCCGAGGCACGTGAATCCGTGCGCTTTAAAGCTTTGATCAAGGCTTGCAAGAGCAACGATCCGGCCGCCGCCCATCGCCATCTCAATCATTGGGCACGGGTAAAATTTCCGGAAGTTGAATCATTGCTCGCACTGGTTCGAACACAGGAGGACCAGGATTTTGAGCAGGCTATTCGTGACCTCGAACTCGCCTTGTTCTCATCGGAACCACAAGATACCTGGGACGGTGCGCGCTTAATCGCAGCCACCACACAGATCCGGGGACGCAAGCTGCCCAGCACAAAGCCACCGGCCTTACAGGCGACGCTCAATCCTCTGTAGCAGATAATTCATGGGGAACGGCTAAACACTCTTGGAAGCGATCTCGTAAACATTTTCCGAGAGGCCGTCGACAGCCAGAATCCGATTAAGCTCGCCCTTGATGCACATCTGCCTTTGCTCATCAAATTTGCGCCAGCGGGTCAATGGCGCAAGTATACGGGCGGCGATCTGGGGATTCACCGGATCGAGACGGATGACGCAGTCAGCAAGGAAACGATACCCTGAGCCATGCTTGTCATGAAAATTACTGGTATTAGCCACTGTGAAGCCTGCAACCAGGGCCCTGACCCTGTTGGGATTCGTCAACTCAAAAGCTTCATGCTCCATCAACGCCTGAACCCTGGCGAGTGCGCCCGGCAAGGGGCAACTGGCCTGGATTGAAAACCACTGATCAATGACCAGCGCCTCATCAGACCAACGATTATAAAATGCGCTCAGCGCCTTTTCTTTGGCAAGGGCAGCAGCGGGTGCAGCCGAATTAACCAGCGCACGGAACGCGGCACTGGTATCGGTCATATTGTCAGCGCCTTCAAATTGCGCGACGCACAAAGCCGTCATTTCAGTATCGTCCGGATACATCAGGTAGCTGAGCGCCTGGTTTTTTAGTGATCGCTGGGCGATATCCCCTGGTTCCGGCTGATAATCGCGCTTCACCTGGTTGAGACGATAAACACTGAGCAGTAGTCCTTTCAATTGTTGGGAGAGGGTGACAAGGAGCGTCCGTCGCGCCGTGTGAATCGCATCGACATCAGCGATCTCGGACAATTCAGCCAGGTATGCCTCGGAAGGCAGCGCCAGCATGTGCGCGATCATTGCCTTGTCGATCTGCCCGTCCCGGTCATGCTCGATGGCCTGATTCAAAACATGCTCGAACGCGGCAACAAAACGCGGGTCCACGACAACTTCCTGTCCAGCCTGGATCTGACCAATCATCTCCTGGATCACATTGACCGCAAATCGCTGCCCCGCCTCCCAGCGATTGAATCCATCTGAGTCGTGACTCATGAGGAACATCAGTTCATCTCGAGACAGCGAATAGTCAAGTTTTACCGGCGCAGAAAACCCACGCAACAACGAGGCGACAGGCTTGTCCTCTATGTCCCGGAATATGAATTCCTGTTTGGCGTGTGTGACATTCAGCACCACCGTAAACTGATTTTCATCGTCCGATGTGCTCGCAACATCAAGTCCTTGGGTATCAAACTTCACATCCTGACCGGCCTCATTGAGCAGCCCCACGGCAAGCGGCAGATGATAGGGCACTTTGTCCGGCTGGCCAGGCGTCGCTGGACAGGTCTGGGTAATCTCCAATGTGAAAGTTTTTAAGTCACCGTCATAGTCACTTTTCACGGACAAAACCGGCGTCCCTGCCTGCTGGTACCAAACCCGAAACTGCGCCAGATCTATATCGTTGGCATCCTCCATGGCCGCTACAAAATCTTCCGTGGTCACCGCCTGACCATCATGACGATCAAAGTATAAATCGGTACCCCGGCGGAACGCTTCCTCTCCCAGCAAGGTTAAAATCATGCCTACCACTTCAGCACCTTTTTCATAAACCGTCGCAGTGTAGAAGTTGTTTATTTCAATGTAGGAATCCGGCCTGATGGAGTGCGCCATGGGACCTGCATCCTCCGGAAACTGCGCGCTGCGCAACACCGCCACGTCACCCACCCTGCACACCGTCGGTGACCCCATCGCCGCAGAAAACTGCTGATCACGCAGTACCGTGAAGCCTTCTTTCAGACTCAGTTGAAACCAGTCACGGCAGGTGACACGGTTTCCCGACCAGTTGTGGAAATATTCATGGGCAACCACCGATTCAACGCGCTGGTAACCCGCGTCCGTAGTGGTATCCGCACGCGCCAGGACGCAGGAGGTATTGAAAATATTCAGCCCCTTGTTCTCCATGGCGCCCATGTTGAAACTTTCAACCGCGACAATCATGAAGATATCAAGATCGTATTCCCGTCCGTATACGCGCTCGTCCCAGGCCATGGCTCGCTTCAGGCTGCTCATGGCATAGTCAACCTTGTCGATATTGTGGGCCTCGGTAAATATCTGCAAAGTCACCTCACGACCGCTCATGGTGATGAATTTATCCTCTATGTGTTTGAGGTCTCCGGCAACCAGCGCAAATAAATACGCTGGTTTTGCGAAGGGGTCATCCCAGGTCACCCAGTGGCGAGTCCCTGATTCCCCGCGGGCAATGGCGTTACCATTTGACAGCAGCACCGGATAGGCAGATTTATCGGCGGCCACCGTCGTTTCATATTTGGACATTACGTCTGGCCTGTCTGCATACCAGGTGATATGCCGAAACCCCTCGGCCTCGCACTGGGTGCAAAACATGTCACCAGATTTGTACAAACCCTCCAGCGAGGTATTGTCCTGCGGTCGGATGCACACCGTGGTCTTGAGTTCAAAGCTTTCCGGGACACTGTGTATCTTCAGTTCGTCTGCATCGATACTGAACTCGTTGGAAAGCAGTTCTCGCCCATCTACGCTGATTGATTGTGTCTCGAGGCCGGGACCGCCATCCAAAACAAGATCCGATTGGTTGTTGACGGATTCCGGATTTCTTCGCACTTTGAGGGTTGCCGTTACGGTGGTTTTATCTTCGCCAAGATCCACATGCAAGCGGGTCTCTTCAATCAGGTAGGCCGGTACTTCATACTCACTGAGTCGGACGGTCACAGCTTGGCCTTCTTTCATGGTTTTACCAGTCTTTGTCAACATTGCGGGTGAAGGATCATACCGAAAGCACTCGTCAGCCGCCATGGTATGCTCACTCCCATGCGCGGCTTCCTAAGAAAAATGATCAGTGTCCACCACGATCCCATCGACTACTACCTGCATCTCGATGATCAGGAATTACACCTGAATCCCTACATCGGCACGCGTGTCAAACTCGCTTATACCGGGCTGATCCAGTGCCTGAATTGCGCCAGGGCCACCAGCAAGAGCTACAGCCAGGGTTACTGCTACCCGTGCTTCAAACGACTCGCCCAGTGTGACCTCTGCGTGATGAGCCCGGAGCGGTGTCACTACCACAAGGGGACGTGCCGGGATGAGAAGTTCGCTCTTGGCTTTTGTATGCAGCCGCATATTGTCTATATCGCTAATTCATCCGGGATCAAGGTTGGCATCACCAAGCAGGAAAACCTGCCCACCCGGTGGATCGATCAGGGAGCCGTCCAGGCACTACCCATAGTAAGTGTTGCGAGCCGTATGCAATCCGGGCTGGTGGAGGTCGCATTCAAAAATCACATCAGTGACAAAACCCAGTGGCAAAGAATGCTCAAGGCAGATGATCCCCAGGTCGATATGCTCGCCATACGGGACCAACTGATGCTTGATGTCAACGAAGCGCTGATGGCGCTGACCGCGCGTTTTGGTCTTCAGGACATCCAGCCAATCACGGAAACCCAGGTGCAGACATTTCGCTATCCGGTTAATCAGTATCCGACAAAAGTGGTCAGCATGAATTTTGACAAAACACCTGAAATCCAAGGCAACCTCTTTGGTATCAAGGGACAATATCTGATTTTCGATATCGGCGTGATCAATCTGCGGAAGTTTACCGCCTACGAAATTGAATTCAGTCCGCTCGCGGGACAAACCAATGCAACATCCCAGCTACAGCTCCTGTAAGGGCACCGCCGAGCAGACCACCAAGATGTGCGCCGTTCGCGAGTGATCCCAGTCCGAGCAGGTCAATGGCACCGGTAAATCCAATTACCAGGAATCCCAGCATAAAGATGTACAGACCATTGCGAATCCCCATCTTTTTTTTAGGCACCATCTTGTCCCACACCAGACAAAAACCGAGATAGCCGAAGATCACGCCTGACATACCACCAAACAGTCCAGGACCCCCCAGAATATACTGCAGGAGGTTGGCGCAGAGCGATGAGACCAGCGTGACCAGCAACAGTGCGCTGCTGCCGTTAACCAGTTCGATGCGTCGTCCTATTTCCCAGACCCAGAGCAGGTTAAATACAATGTGCATCCAGCCGAAGTGGATGAACATGGGAGACAACAGGCGCCAGTACTCACCCCGGACCAGCGTGCCAGCCAGATTGTCAAAGAATGGAACCCCGTCGATCTCATGGAAGTCAACCAGCATCATCGCTGCAAACAATTCGGAACCTGCACCCTGCCCGACACCGGTACTGACGGGAAAAAAGAGCGCCGTTACCAGGATGAGTATCATGGTCAACGGAAATCGCCAGATGTTCGACACCAGCCTTGAAAAACTGCTGAGCCTGCCGGTTTTCGCGCCCGTGTCGTCCGCAAGAATCAATTCACCACTGGCTAACTGTGCGTAGTAGTGGATGACACGCCTTTGGTCCTGCTCGGAGCTCACCCACACAACCTGATTCACACCCTCTTCTGAAATTCTGTGCGGAATCCCGGACTGGAGCAGAAAAGCCGAGAACAGCCGCAGGTTGATATCTGCCGGTATCTCCAGCGCAGCAAACAATGCTGTCTCTGTCACGTGTGCACCTTCATCGATGGGATTCCGGGGATGTATGTTTTTTCTCTAGCGGGGAGTCGAAATGATTTAACGGCATTGGCTGGCTGCAGGGTCTCACTGATGATGATAAAGGCGGAAGCGTTTTGAACCGCAATGTATTAGTGGCATTTCCGGAAAAGTTGTAAACTCCGTCAATAATATCAAACATGTGCTTCCATAGGGCTGGCCTTGCAATTAGTTTTGGCAAGGGACGACGACTGCAGGCAGGCATATGGCTCAACGGCAAAACTTTTCACGGGTAACGTAAAACAATGCAAAACGCAGATCAACAAGTTCTGTCACAACTGGCAACCTGGGTTGAAGCCGGACAAATGAGCTGGCTTTGTACCGTGGTCAAGACCTGGGGTTCCTCCCCTCGCCCGGTCGGCTCCTTACTCTGCTGCAATGATGAGGGCCATATCGCCGGTTCACTTTCCGGTGGTTGTATTGAAGAAGATTTGCTCGAGAAGTTACAACGCGGCGAACTCGCATCGACAACTCCCGAAGTACTGGTCTACGGCGTCACCCAGGAAGAAACCGAACGCCTCGGGCTACCTTGCGGCGGACAGTTGCATGTTGTCATCGAGCCCTTCCCCGATTCACGCGCGTTACCCCAGCTGCAACAAATTGTTACTCGCCTGCAGGACCGGCAATGTATTGAACGACAAGTCGATGTCGCGACGGGCGACATGCAGGTTCAGGAAAGAGAGCGATTCAGACACCTGCAGTTTCAAGGCAGTTTCGAGAATACCGATACGCCCAACGAAAAGTTTCTGGTGCACACCTACGGACCGAGGTATCAGCTGTTTCTAATCGGTGCGGGGCAGGTATCACTCTATCTTGCCGAGATGGCCCAGGCGCTGGACTATCATGTCGTCGTCTGTGATCCAAGAGAACATCTCATTGAACAATGGAACGTAGAAGGCACTCAACTGATCAATGACATGCCCGATGATGCGGTGCGCACACTTGGCAACGATTCCTTCACAGCGATTATTGCACTGACCCACGATCCACGCATTGATGACATGGGCTTGATGGAGGCGCTGAAAACCGATGCATTCTTTGTCGGCGCGATGGGCTCGACCAGAACCTCGGC
>JAJFKA010000116.1 GCA_021773555.1 Gammaproteobacteria bacterium | reverse complement strand
CGGAGTAAAATTTACAATTCCCTGCGCGTTCGTTGGATCATTGATGTAAGGATAGCCTGTTTATTGACGTGCCTGCTCACCGCCTGAATCCAGATGTGCCTCATAGTCCCGGAAGCCATCCTCAACCGCGGGGATGATATGTTTCAGTCGGAAGTAGGGTCGGGAAAACAGGGCTGAATCCCGCAGTGCTTCGATGAGGAAAGTATAGTCCTGCAGGTGCTCAGTCTCGAACACCATAATATCGCTGCACACCGCACTGAATGCCTCAGCGTCGTAGTAACGCATGGTGACGCTCGGGTAGCGCTGATAAATCGGTGCCAGCTCGGTTGTCGCGAAAGCCGGAACTGAAACGGCTGGCGGAACGGCTCGAAGATGACCGGCGTCAACTCATGATCAAGGCACTGCAGGCGGGGATCAACAGCAAGCAGTTTGTCATTACTGACCTTGAAGTGCGCATTGATGCTTTGCTCGGCGCCATTTATCTGCGCTATCTGATTCTGCAGAAGCCCATCAACCGCCGCTATGTGCAACGTCTGGTGGATGACATGCTGGCTGATATTTAGTGCGCCGGGACTAGTCCCTCCGAAAATCGAAGCGCCAGTTCGAATAGCTGTAAAGTTCAGCCGGGTTTTGAGTATAATGCTGCGCTTTGGTGATGACCCGATATGAAATCAGACCAGCCAAACGCCAGCGCTAACCCTCCCGAAAACCGTCCCGACTCCGTTAATCGACAAACCCCCGAGGCACTGCAAGACATCCATCAGGAGAAGATCCTGATCCTGGATTTCGGCTCGCAATATACTCAGTTGATCGCGAGACGGGTCCGTGAAGTCGGCGTGTACTGTGAAATCCTCCCTTATGATCTGACCCGGATGCGCGCCGAGGCATTCGCACCGAGCGGTATTATTCTCTCCGGCGGACCGGAATCCGTCACCGCGGACACCACGCTGCGGGCACCGGATTATGTCTTTGAAATGCAGGTCCCAGTGCTCGGCATCTGCTACGGCATGCAGACCATGGCGTTGCAGTTAGGCGGTCGGGTTGAATCCTCGGCGAGCCACGAATTTGGTTATGCACAGGTATCTTTGGCCGAAGACGGTGTTCTGCTAAGGGATATCCATGATCACGTTGAAGACGGCCGGCAGTTGCTGGATGTGTGGATGAGTCATGGTGACAAGGTTGTGGAAATGCCACCGGGCTTCACGCAGCTGGCCAGCACCCAGAGTTGCGAGTTTGCGGCAATGAGCGATGAATCACGGGGATTCTACGGCCTGCAGTTTCATCCTGAGGTGAATCACACGCTTCAAGGAGAGGCGATTCTGCGCCGATTCCTGCTACAGGTGTGTGCCTGCGAGGGTCTGTGGACACCGGCAAATATTGTTGAAGACCTGATTCACGCGGTTCGCCAGCAGGTGGGTACCGGCAAGGTCATTCTGGGATTATCCGGCGGCGTGGATTCATCCGTCGTCGCTGCATTGCTGTCCCGGGCGATTGGAGATCAGCTGACCTGTGTATTCGTGGACAATGGCCTGCTGCGTCTTCAGGAAGCCGAACAGGTTGTCCAGATGTTAGGTAAGGATTCAGATAATACCTTTCGCCTGAATATTGTCGCGGTCGATGCCCAGGACCGGTTTCTCGCGGCGCTTGCCAATGTTGAGGACCCGGAAGCGAAACGCAAGGTGATCGGCAGGACGTTTATTGAAGTATTTGACGAGCAGGCGACGCGCATCGAAGACGTCAACTTCCTCGCCCAGGGAACCATCTATCCTGATGTGATCGAATCCGCGGGTAACAAGAATGGTAAGGCGCACGTGATCAAGTCGCACCACAATGTGGGCGGGCTGCCGGAACATATGAAGCTGGACCTGATTGAACCGCTGCGGGAACTATTCAAGGACGAGGTCAGGAAAATCGGCCTTGAACTGGGCCTGTCCCACGAGATCGTCTTCCGGCATCCGTTTCCCGGTCCGGGACTCGGTGTGCGTATTCTCGGCCAGGTAACCAGGCAGTATGCAGACCTGCTGCGCAGGGCAGACGCAATTTTCATTGAAGAACTACGGCGAGCCGATCTGTATGACAAAGTCAGCCAGGCATTTGCCGTTTTCCTGCCGGTTAAATCCGTCGGGGTCGTCGGCGATGCCCGTCGCTATGAATATGTAATCGCCCTGCGGGCAGTTGAGACCATTGATTTTATGACCGCGCGCTGGGCGCATCTGCCTTATGAATTTCTGGAAAAAGTGTCCAGCAGAATCATCAATGAGATCAGCGGCATTTCACGCGTGACCTACGATATTTCCAGTAAGCCACCCGCGACGATTGAGTGGGAGTAGAAGTAAATGGGGTCGGGGTTACCCCGACCCCATCCATTTTATTCATTTATTCGGAATTGCACTGCATCACCCAGGAGTGGCAAGGCTTTCACCCGGTACTCGATACACAGGAAGTCGTCGGAACTCGGTTCCACTGCGGCAAGCCCCAAAAAGCCCGCGAAATTGACCAGCGTGCGCCAGGAGTAACAGTTGGCAAGCGTCTCCTCAGGAGACATCAGCCCCGGATCGATGTCATCTAACACCATTGGGAAGGCGCGCAGAAAAGTGTCTTCATAAAATTCCTGCGGCCGCCAGATATCACCATAACGCGAGAGCAGGTAAAGCGTGAACAGGAATGCGCTCTGAATAAATTGCAGTTCCGGGTAGCCATCGCGATACGCCCAGTTGAACTGTGTGACATAAGTCCTGAACAGACGGGAATATATCGCTGCAGGGCCGTCCCCGGCCAGCAATCGGCGACAGTCGCGGCTGAGAATGAAGCGGCCCTTGTATTTGCGCACCAGGCCCGCCAGTTCGGCCACCAGGCGGGTGACATGCAGATCGGAGAAATCGTTCTCCCGGTTGATGCCGCTGAAACGGGTACGCTTCTGGTAGGTCTCCTCCCCCCAGTATGACAAGGCGGCATCGCGGCAAAGCTTACGCGGCAGGTTCCCCTTGGCCGTTGGTTTCAAGCCTTGCTCGCCGATGGCATTCGTGAGCAGATTGAAGAGTCGCAGTATCGGCGCCGCTGGATTTACATCGAGCACCTCGGGAATGCGCACCAGTTCCGGCGACAAAAACGGGCGGTCCAGTAGCCGGTGCATCTGTGCAGGCGATAAGCCGTGAAATTCGTCCTGCGGGCGCAGGTTCTGCCGTTGGACATACTGAGTGACGAATGCCTGTGCGTCTTCCAGCGAACTGAATTCTTGGTCTTCGAGCGCCTCGTGCAATGTCCCAGGCGTACTCGTTGCGTCCTGGGTGTCCTCTGTGCCCAGGCAGCAGCGCTTGAATTTTCGACCGCTGCCGCAAGGGCAGGGATCATTGCGGCCGAGGGTGGGTTTTTTCATGGAGCCTCCACAGGTCGGCTGGATTGGAAGATGAGTTTAGACTGTTCCATACAGTTGGCTGCGCCACGGGAGTTTGGATTTTACATTATGGGAAATGTTTAATAGTTGAACAGACGTTTCTGGGCACAGATGTGTCAAGCAGGAACGGTTTCCGAAGGAGTGAATCCATGGTTGCGGCTCCTTCAAACGTTGAATGCGGATTCCATCATTTGCTGTTCGCTTCTGCTAATGCCGGTGTCACTGGCTATTGATTGCCACTTGTCGACGCTGCTTAGCACTTCACTTTTTATCTTTAAGGCATGCTCTTTGTCGAGCTGAAAGAATTCAATAACGTCCAGGGCCAGTTCGTAATCCAGACTGTTGTCGCCATCCGTGATGTTCAGGTGCAGGCCGTTAGCCGGAGTGACCGGGTTGATGTCATAGGCAGGCGATAGTAACCAGCCACCTTTGTGGTAGATGAAACCGTGGTTACGCAGGTGATCATCCGTGTTAGACACGGCAATGTAAAAAACAATGCGCCGCCACAACTGGGCCAGGTCATCTTTTGTATTGGCGCCATGTTCCGTCAGGAACTGTGCCAGCTCCAGATAGCTGGCTTCATAATCCCCGTCGTAATAGCCTAGTTGTGTCATCGCTGACGTAAAATGAAGGCGGTGCTCCGGCGTGCGATCAAATCGTTTGGTGAGAAAGGTATGCTGGCGGCTGCCGAACTTTTCAATTCGGCTCTCAGTCATACTTACCCCGGCATTCAACGCTAATTGATAAGCGACGAATTCCCAGGCAGCGATATCGTAATCATCATGCTGACTAGGAAATTTTGCGATCCATAGATGCCCGTTTTCGTCGGTCACACTGGCTTTAGGTCGAGCCCCGCCCAATGACGATCCTGGCGACATGAGCATGTAAAACCATTTCAGGAACTCAGCGTCATCACTATCGGCATTCTCTTCGACTTGTCTGGCGGCATGCTCCAGTTCTCGAAGGGATGAGAGTGGTGGGGCAGCAAGGTGTTCATCATTGTCCAGGAAAGGACCATCCAGTTCGCACTTGAATCTTAGCGCCCCGGCTCGGTGTAAGTCGTGTACGCCCAGCAGGTAATCGACCTCATGTAGAACTACAGGGCGGCGGTCCTCCT
>JAJFKA010000115.1 GCA_021773555.1 Gammaproteobacteria bacterium | reverse complement strand
TTACTTTCACTGACATCCACAGGTTCGTACGAAGTCGTGTGGATTTCTGGAATTGACATGGTCAGTTCTGCTGTATGGGTAGACAATGCTACGCAAACATCGTGCCACTCCAATATTCGGGCCGCTGCGGCAGTTTCTCTTACAAAAGGTCAATTTTTTGACGGGACGGCGAGACTCACCATAGGGTATCGAGCCAGTTCAGATCGAAATCATCTTCCGGGCCAGGTAACACACGTGCACAGACCCTGGCCGCGCAGTTGGGATAGAACGGCGTGTCAGGATATTGAGGCGGTTTCGCGCAGGGATGGGTGGGGGTTGGCAATACTCGTCGTGCATAACTCAGCCAGGTTAGTGTTAGGCCGCATCCTTACCGCTTGCGTCTCCCAGCCCCTGACTGAAGCGGCAGCTATTGGCCCTTTAAGTGCCCAAAGCGGCAACTACGAGCGTCGCCCCCCGGATTCCCGCTTCAGACCCTGGGAGGAAGTACGCCTTATCTAAACGGATAGAAACCTTCAATTGAAGGCGTACTTAACTATCGAGAAGATTAATCTTCGCCCTGGAACTTTTGAGCCAAAACGAAATTTCGGTAGGTCGGTTGTTCGTCAAGGGCAGAAACCTTTAATCGAGGATGGACGGCTCAGGTTAAAGTGCGTCCTCCCGGACCAGAGCGCGGTACCCAATATCAGTTCGATACTGCATTTTGCTAAACGATATTCCTTCAATCAGGTCATAGGCCGCCGCACGCGCAAGCGCTACTGTCTTGCCCGTACCCGTAACACCCAGCACTCGGCCACCTCTGGATCGGACTTCACCCCGATCCAGGGTAGTGCCCGCATGAAATATTTTTCCCGGTGCAGTCTGGTCCAGACCGGTAATGACGTCACCCTCAGCGTAATCTCCGGGGTATCCACCAGCGGCAACAACGACTGTCAGGGCGACTTCGTCGGTAAATTCGATCTTTGTCGCAGCCAGGTTCCCGTCCAGCGCAGCAAGGCATAACTCTGCCAGGTCAGACTTTAGTCGCATCATGATCGGTTGGGTTTCCGGATCACCGAAGCGGCAGTTAAATTCAATGACCTTCGGATTTCCGTCGGCATCGATCATCAGCCCGGCATAAAGGAAGCCTGTATAGGGATGTCCCAAATCCCGCATGCCGCTTAAGGTCGGGGTGATTATCTCTTCCATGATTTTGCGGCTTATTTCATCCGTTACGACAGGTGCGGGTGAGTAGGCACCCATGCCTCCGGTATTCGGCCCCATATCTCCATCGAAAGCAGCTTTGTGGTCCTGCGAGGATGCGAATGGGAGATAATGTTCCCCGTCGGCGATGACGATGAAACTGGCCTCCTCTCCTTCCAGAAATTCTTCTATGACCACGCGGGCTCCTGCTTCGCCGAAAGCGTGACCGGACAACATGTCTCGGATGATAAATTCCGCTTCATCAAGACTATGGACGATCACGACTCCTTTGCCCGCCGCCAGACCGTCTGCTTTGATAACCATCGGCAATGACATGTTTTTTGTAAACTCGATGGCAAGATCCACGTCTTCGAAACTGCCATATCTTGCGGTTGGAATCTGGTACTTCTTAAGAAAGTTCTTGGTAAACGTTTTCGAGCCTTCCAGTTGAGCCGCAGCTTTACCCGGTCCGAAACAGGCTATGCCGGCCTGCTCAAACTGATCAACTACACCTGCCACCAACGGCGCTTCAGGCCCGATAATGACGAGATCAATTTTTTCCCGTCGGGCAAATTCAATCTGCGCAGCAAAATCCATGACATCAACGTCCAGATTCGAAATCTTGTCTTCACTCGCCGTACCGGCGTTTCCCGGGGCCACAAAAATCTGTTGCACCCGCTTCGAAGCCGCCAGCTTCCAGGCCAGGGCATGTTCACGGCCGCCGCTCCCGGTGAGTAGAACTTTCAGATCCATTTTTAACTCCCCGGTGCTCATCCTAGTGACGGAAATGCCGCATGCCCGTGAACATCATCGCGATACCGGCTTCATTCGCGGCGGAAATTACTTCCTCATCCTTGATGGACCCCCCGGGTTGCACAATGGCAGTAATTCCAGCCTCGGCGGCAGCATCAATGCTGTCACGAAACGGAAAAAATGCATCGGACGCCATCACCGAGCCTGCTACTACAAATCCCTCATCATCTGCCTTTATTCCAGCAATAATCGCGCTGTAGATCCGACTCATCTGCCCCGCCCCAATACCAATGGTCTGTCGGTTCCGGGCATAGACTATGGCATTGGATTTAACGTATTTAGCTACCTTCCAGGCAAACAACAGATCACTCTTTTGATCGTCTGTTGGCTCAATCTCAGTGACAGTTTTCAACGCCGCTTCTTCAAGTAAGGCGATGTCCTGGTCCTGCACGAGTAGTCCCCCGCTAACACGTTTGAAATCAAATCCTGTCTGGGTTGGTGCTGCACCACTGGAACAATCAAGCAGACGGACATTCTTCTTCTTTTTAAATGTCGTAACGGCCCCCGCATCAATTCCAGGTGCAATAACGACCTCCACAAATACATCAGCAGTGATCTGTTCCGCAATCGCCTGGGTTAACGGGCGATTGAACGCGACAATACCACCGAACGCCGAGGTTTTATCCGCAGCAAATGCCAGCTTGTAGGCGCAGAACAGGTCGTCATTTTCCGCGACACCGCAGGGATTGGCATGTTTGACGATCACGCAGGCCGGGTTACTGAATGCTTTCACGCACTCGAGTGCTGCATCCGTATCTGCGACATTATTGTAGGACAGCGCTTTCCCCTGAACCTGCACTGCGGCACCGACGGTCATTGCCTGAGGCAACTGATCATCGATATAAAAAGATCCACCCTGATGTGGATTTTCCCCGTAACGCATTTCCTGCTTCTTCACGTACTGGCGCGTAATCACCTCGGGGAACTTCACCGAATTTAAAGTACTTTCCAGATCAACACCACCGAGATAATTCGAGATTGCAGCGTCATATTTCGCAACGTGAGCAAAAGCTTTGACCGCCAGTCTAAACCGTGTTTCTCGCGACAACGTGCCGTTGTTAGTCGCCATTTCGGTTGCGATGTCCGCATAATCCGCAGCGTCGACAACAACTGCTACCCGCTCAAAGTTCTTCGCAGCAGAGCGAAGCATGGCGGGACCACCAATATCGATATTTTCGATCGCGCAGTCAAAATCGGTTTTTGGATCGGCAATTGTCTGTTCAAACGGGTACAGATTAACCACCAGCAGATCGATTGCACGAATGCCGTGCTGATCCATCACCGCTGCATCCAATCCTCCATCACCCGGATTCGTCCTCCCCAGCAGACCGCCATGGACCATCGGGTGCAAGGTTTTAACACGCCCATCCATCATCTCGGGGAAGCCGGTATAATCCGAGACCGACTGCACGCTTAACCCCTCGGCTTCGAGCAGACTCTGGGTCCCACCCGTGGACATCAGTTGCACGCCGAACTTTTCCAGTTCGCGTCCGAATGCAACCAGGCCCGACTTGTCGGAAACACTCAACAAAGCATTGTTAACTACCACGTTTGACATAAGACTGACCCAGTGACTGCTGCTGCGCAGAGCGCTTTGAATAATATAATGCAATAAAAAAAGGGACGTTGGATCGTCCCATGTCCAAGTTTACACTTCGATACATTTGAATGAAATATAAGGCGGCTTAAAGCAGACCGTACTTCGCCAGTTTCTTACGCAGGGTAGCGCGATTGAGGCCGAGTATACTGGCACATTTGCTCTGATTGTTGTGCGTGTGTCGTAACACACTTCGCATCAATGGAACCTCCACCTCGCGAAGTACCAGTTCATAGAGTTCGGTAATCTCCTGATCGTCCATGGTGGCAAGATAGGTGCTCACGGCCTCCTCGACGGAACTCGCGAGCGACTTGCCTGATCTCTCGTCCACTATGCCGCCTCCGCCGCTAGTTCCTCATGTTGATCAATCATGGCTAACTGTCCATCCAGCCGATCGATGCCGTTAAATGCCTGTCGAAAGCCACTGCCGTCACCCAGGGTTTGTAAATACCAGCCCACATGCTTCCTCGCAATCCGCACCCCCGCATCCTCTCCATAAAAATCAGACAGTTCGACCACATGCTCTCGCAAGGTTGCCCAGATTTCTCCAGCGGATGGCTCCGTACGCAACTCCCCGGTTTCAAGATAGTGGCTGATAATGCCGGGTAACCAGGGTCGCCCCTGGGCTGCCCTGCCGATCATGACACCGTCAGCGCCGGTGGTCTCAAGAATTTTTCTCGCCTGCGCCGGCGTGGTGATGTCACCATTGGCAAGTACCGGGATAGTCAGGCGCGATTTGATGTTGGCGATCTCCTCGTAGTCGACCTTTCCACTGAACCTTTCGGCGCGCGTTCTGCCGTGAACCGTCAAAAGACTGATACCCGCGTCCTCCGCGATTTCACCGATTCGCCAACCATTCATTTCTTGCCGCGACCAGCCAAGCCGGATCTTCAGGGTAACGGGCACTGAGATGGCTTCGACCACCGCGGTGAGGATCGAGCCAACCAGGTCCTCGTTACGCAGCAAGGCCGACCCTGCTGCCTTATTACAAACCTTCTTTGCCGGGCAGCCCATATTAATATCAATAATTTCAGCACCCAGGTCCACACATCTAACGGCCGCTTCCGCCATCATACCCGGCTCACTGCCTGCAATCTGGATCCATCTGGGACCAGCCTCATCCTGCACCTGCAGGCGTTTGTCCGATTTTCGGGTGTGCCAGAGCCGCATGTCGCTGGTGATCATTTCCGAGATCATCAGGCGGGCGCCGTGGCGACGACACAGATCACGAAATGGTCTGTCAGTCACACCTGCCATCGGCGCCATAACGACACGAGAAGCGCTTAAAAGAGGGATCATTTCACCTTGTGGGACGGGGGAAAACATTTTCAATCCTGGATAATCAGTATCATTAGTGAGCGAGCGCTGGTTGAGTGCAACAGTTTCTGAATGCCGTTCCAGGAGACGGTTACCGAATACCTTCGTGACAGCTCAGCGGGCCTCAATCTGGCCGCAGAATCTCAATATTGTAACCCAGTGCGTTCTCACCAGGATCAACTATTTCCAGGGAAAAACGTACCTCTGTATTGCCGGGTATAAGCTGCATACCCTTGAGTTCCCCAGCCAGATATTCTTCCGGACGGAAACGACGACTGGCAACGACCGTGTTTTTGACATTTCGGAACTGCAGATGAAGCACTGGAAACTTTTGCCGAAATTCCGCTGAATTGCGCAAAATGGCATCGATCACCAGTGCCTTCTTCACGCTGTCATGCGACCGTATAACCAGGTTGGTGGTCGAAAGCAGGTTTATGTCGCTATAGGGTTCAACCGCACAGCCGGTCGCCTGACAGAAGTCAGCAAACCACGGTCGATACTCGGGAATCTGGGCAATTTTATCCCGGTAGGACCACAGCATCTGCACTGCAACCAGCAATACCATGAGCAGTACACCCGCGATCCAGGTTGGATTCGTTGCCGGGGACTCCTGATAGTCTCCAACAAGATCGTCGGGATCAGTCCTGATATTGATGAGCCTTACCTGGGCATCCTCATCTTCCGCCTGATTCTCGTTACGCTCATCTACCCAACGCTCACCGTCCTCGCTCGGGTAAGTGAACGATGACGGCAGATTGGTCTTTGAGCTCGCCGATCGAGGAACCGTTGACGAGCTAAAGGCCGAACTGACGTAGATTTCCCAGTTCTCCCAGAATCCCTCGATAATCATAGGGTCCGCTTGAATCAGGCGCTTTTCAGATTCATCCTCCTGAACCCGGGAAAGCATGTGATCGCCCGCCTGGAAAATCTGCAGACAAGCTCCACAGCGCACCGCACCCGCGGCCATTTCGATCTGTTCCGGCGTAATTCGAAAGGAAGTCGCACAGGCGGGACACTGGGTCACAAGGTCTGCCTGAGTCATTTTTTCGCCTGCAGGCACACCCACCCATCCAGGGATTGCTGGCCGACAAGTTTAGTGCTCGATGCGTACGCGGATTCTACCCAGCGTTGCTGAGAGGTCATAATGCCTGACAATACCAGTACACCTGTTGGTTTCATCAGCGCCAGAAGCTCTGCGGACATCTCAATTAAAGGCTGGGCCAGAATGTTGGCGACGACCACATCATAACCCGACGAATCACACAGATGGGCGACTGCTTCCGGCATACAGGTGCTGAGACGATCCTGAACGTGATTTTTCTCCGCATTCACCCGGGTTGCCGCCAGCGCCTGTGGATCAATATCAACTGCGAGTACCTGGTCAGCGCCAAGCAGCAGGGCAGCGATTCCGAGAATTCCGGATCCACAACCATAGTCAATTACCCGCTTGTTCGAGAGCGGTGCGGAATCCAGCCATTCAAGACACAACCGTGTGGTCGCATGGGTTCCGGTGCCAAATGCGAGCCCCGGATCGAGATCCATTATCACCGCACCGGATTCATGGACCTCAAGGCCCGTCGGACACACCCACAGGCGCTGCCCAAACTGCATAGGTTTAAATCTGGTCAGCCACTCGCGTTCCCAGATCCGATCACCCAGCACCTCGATAAGCAGCGGCGCAAATCCTGCTTCAGCCAGGGCATCAATCACAGCTTGCTCGATCACGTCATCCTCAAATAACCCACAAACATCCATCTGTGCCCACAGTGGCGTTTCACCTGGTCCGGGCTCAAACAATGGTTTGTCTTCGCCGTCCGTTACGGTCACTGATACCGCACCGGCATCCCACAAAACAGCCTCAAGTCTGGACAATGACTGTCTGTCCGTCTGTGCTGTAATTTTTTTCCACTGCACGTCTGCGGCTACCCGAGTATCTTATGGAGAAAATTGGTATCGACGGACGATTCCTGAAAATCTTTGTGCCTGAGAATTTTCTGATGCAGGGCCACATTGTGAGAAAGTCCTCCGATATTCAGTTCGGACAGCGCGCGACTCATTCTAACAAGTGCCTCATGTCGCGTGGCTCCATTGCTGATTATTTTGGCAATCAGCGAATCGTATTCATGAGGAACCTCGTAACCCTCATACAGATGGGTATCAACGCGAACGCCCGGCCCGCCAGGTAGACGTAAATCCTGTATCACGCCAGGAGCTGGACGGAATTCATCGTCCTCGGCGTTGATACGACATTCAATCGCATGACCACGAATATCGATAGCCGACTGAACAATCGGCAGGTTACCGGTGGTGGCAATGTGCAACTGCAGCTTGACAATATCCACACCGGTTACCATCTCGGACACAGGATGCTCCACCTGAATCCTGGCGTTCATTTCGATAAAGTAGAATTCATCATCCGCCAGCAGAAACTCAAGCGTACCGGCAGATCGGAATTTCAGCGCAGTGCCTATTTTCAGCGCACTGTCGATGAGCGCGGATTCAACTCCCGGGGGCAGATTGATCGCCGGTGCTTCCTCGAGCAACTTCTGATGCAGTCTTTGTATGGAGCATTCGCGAGTGCCCAGATGGATAACGTTGCCATGACCATCGCCTACTATCTGCACCTCGATATGCCGGGGAAATGTTAAATATTTTTCAATATACACATCACCATCGCCAAAGGCGGCGAGCGCTTCAGCCCTGGCCTGCAACAGGCCTGATGGTAATCCCCCTTCGCTGGTTACAATCCGTATTCCTCTACCGCCACCACCATGCACTGCCTTGAGCGCAATCGGATAGCCAAGCTCCGAGCCAATCTCCAGAGCCGCAGGGAGACCTTCAACCACATCTGAACCCGGCACCGGTTTGGTGCCCGTTGACCTGGCAAGTTCCCGCGCCGCGGCCTTGTCGCCCATGATTCTGAGCGTTTCACTTGAAGGGCCAATGAACTTAAGGCCAGCATCTTCGGTGGCGGCTGCAAAATCGGCGTTTTCAGCCAGGAACCCGTAGCCTGGATGGATTGCATCACAGCCGAAATTCCTTGCTGCCATGACCATGGCATTGATGTCCAGATAACCACGAGCACTGATGCATACAATGTCATCTGCTAATTTGAGATGTATCAGCGCGGCATCCACTTTGCTGTAGGCAGCAACGGTTTGAATGTCTGCCTCCACGCAGGCGCGCAGGATACGAAGCGCGATTTCTCCACGATTGGCAATTAACACTCGTTTGAGCATAAGTTCAGACTATGGTGAAAAGCGGTTGGTCAAATTCCACTGCTTGTTCATTAGCCACCAGTATGGCTTCAATCACACCCGACCTGTCTGACTTAACCTGGTTCATCATTTTCATGGATTCAATAATACAGACCACATCACCAGCTTTGACACGCCCGCCAACCTCCATAAAAGCCGGAGAACCGGGAGATGGCGCGATGTAGAAAGTGCCAACCATCGGCGCACGCAGTACATGACCGTTTTTTGTGCCCGCCGTCACGACCGGGGGAACGGGTGCCGGGGCGGTCGTGCTTTCCGGCATCGCTGCCGCGGGCATAACTCCCGCTGTCTGAGGCATTCGTGAAATCCTGACCGACTCCTCGGCCTCCCGGATCTCTATCTCGCCTATATTTGACTCTTCCATCAGTTCGATCAGTTTCTTTACCTTCCTGATATCCACTTGTACTCCTTATCCCAGAGGGAATCCTTCAGATTCTGGCCAGTGCCGCGTCAATTGCCAGTTCATACCCCTGGGCGCCAAGCCCGGAGATCACACCCAGTGCGACATCTGACAGATATGAAAACGCGCGAAACTCCTCACGGCTATAAACATTGGACAGATGCACTTCTATAAAAGGGATATCCACGCCCACCAGCGCATCCCGGATAGCAATGCTGCTATGCGTAAATGCGCCGGGATTAATCACTATGAAGGCAGCGGAATTCCGGGCTTCGTGGATTTTGTCGATTAACTGGTGTTCCGCGTTTGATTGAAATGTTTCAAACTCACAACCGGCAGCCTCCACCCGCTTACGTATCCGCTCGTTAATGTCATCAAGCGTATCAGTTCCATAAATTTCCGGTTCACGACTCCCGAGCAGGTTCAGATTTGGCCCATTTAACACCAATATTAAAGACATCAGTCATTTCCTCGAAATTGAGCTGAATTTTAGCTTATTTTCTGGAAGATAGAAGCAATTTTCTACCATGGCCACCAATCTCCTCCGCGAAACTACGCTGCGAAAATCAATAGAAAACAGGTTTCTAGATTTTAGCTACAAGTTATTCAGATTAATGGTGCGTTTTTGCGGTGGATAACAGAATCCTGCTGTCGCGCAGCCCTGATAACCCAGTGTAATAGTGACACGCGGGTCGATTGCAGCAACCGGCACTTCGATTCGCAGTTCGCCGTGATAGACCTGCACCTCACCAAAAATCTCATCCTGCTTCAATTCTCCCTCAGGCAGGGAGAGCGCGCCGGACAACCCCTCAACGAATAGCTTGTCCTTATAGAGGTAGTAACCAGGCTGGATGAGCCAGTGAATCTGCAGAGTTTCGTCAGACTCATTCAGCGAAAGCACAAAGGCTTCATCAACCGGCAGGATTTCCGGTTGAGAGAGCAAGCCCCGGGCGGACAAACTGTTCTGGGGGAATGCAGGACCCAACGGAGCCTCGGCCAGCGCCACACCCGCCCCGAGGCTGAGCACCCATGCCATCAACAGCATACCGGCAAAAATTCTCCGATCGCCCAACGAGTCATTATTTATTGCCAGCCAATTTAATTCACGACGCACAGACGTTACCATCAGACATGGACAAAAGTAGCGCTATTCTCACCGCTCCGGCAACGAATGCCAACCTGGCGGCACACATTTTGTGGCTGCCGCTCTGCATTCTGATGACCCTGACCGCTTGCCAGACTCCGATACCCGACTCAGTGAGTGCCGAACCCGCGTTGATCTTCGAGCCCGTTGATCCTCGAATCCCGGCGTTGCTGGATGACGCGACCCGCGCATTTGCTGCGGATCGACTCACCGAACCTCTGGACGACAACGCCTACTTCCGGTATTTACAAATACTCTCGATCGATCCGGCGAATCCTGACGCGAACCTTGGGCTGTCGGACATTGTTGAGAAATACCTGGAGTGGTCGATTAACAGTATGCGTGCCGGTGCACGTCGATCAGCCAGGGATTATTTAAACAAGGCGAAGTCCGTTGACGAAAACCACCCCAGTATCGCCGCGGTTGAAAATATGATGGTGGTGGTGCAAGCGAATCGCGGCAGAGAGACGCACACCCTTGCCAGCGACGCTGTTGCAGCACGAACGCCTGAGGTTGTTGCAGCACTGCGGGATATTGCCGCGCAGATTGAAACGCACAAGGCCAGTATCATTATCGAAGCTGCTTCTGACGCCACCGGTCGCTGGCTCTATCAGCGACTCAACGAAATGACAGAGGAGCGGATCAGGGCACGATTCGAACTGAACAGCCTGCCGCGTATCCATCTGGTGTACTAGCCCGGATAATCCATGATGTGCAGCCCTTCAAAGCGAGGTAACATGAGCGATTCGCCAAGCATCTGGACAGCCAATTGGAATCACTGGACAAGTTAAAAACCAAATTCTCCGACACCATCGAAACCTCTTCAACAACCCGCAATATTGGCAAGGGTGGAGGGCTGCTGATTGCCGGGCTGCTCGCGGTGACCGCGATCATCGGTTTCATCTGGGACAATGAACCGGAGCTTTTTGATCCCGTCGCGACTACCAGTGAAGCAGTCGCCGATCTGGGTGTGCGGGAAGTGACTGGCAGCACGACCATCGCGACGATGATCAAAATGGCAGATGTGATGCTGGAAAAACCCGGGGGTTATCTGACCAACGATATCCTGCCACCGGGTGCATGGATGGATAACGTACCTAACTGGGAGTTCGGCGTTCTCGTACAGATCAGGGATATGGCCCGAACTCTGCGCAACAATATGAGCCGATCACAATCCCAGTCCACCGAGGATGCTGGGCTGGTGAGCGCTGAAAATCAGTTTTATTTTGATAACGACACCTGGTTGTTGCCAGAGACAGAGTCCGAGTACAAAAAAGGGATTGCGGCACTGCGGGACTATCTGTCCCGTCTTGGCAGAACCGATCAGCAGTCAGCCCAGTTTTATGCGCGAGCAGATAATCTGAAGGTCTGGTTAACGGAAGTCGAAACCCGACTTGGCAGCGTCTCTCAACGACTCAGCGCAAGTGTGGGTAAACGGCAGCTCGATACCTCGCTCGCTGGAGACACCTCAGCGCGTCAGTCCACCGAGACCCTTCCCGAGTCGAAGGTAAAGACCCCCTGGGGTGAACTCGATGATGTGTTCTACCAGGCTCGTGGAACGACCTGGGCCTTGATCCACCTGCTCAGGGCGGTCGAGGTTGATTTTAAGGATGTACTAGAGAAGAAAAATGCCCTGGTGAGCCTGCAACAGATAATTCGCGAGTTGGAGCCGACCCAGGATGCCGTGTGGAGTCCGCTTATACTCAACGGCAGTGGCCTGGGTGTACTGGCCAATCACTCGCTGGTGATGGCATCCCATATTTCAAGGGCAAATGCCGCGATCAGTGATTTGCGCCGCCTGCTTGAGGACGGATAGAATATTCGTCCTGCAAATGACAGTAAAAAAAGGCGCAAAATAGCCGTTTTCTAATCGGTCACAGTTTTGTACCATAAGCGCCTGCAATTTTGGGACCCTGTCAGGTTCTGATCGACAACATGCATAACTAATAACAATCCAACCGGAATCGCTTATGAGTAGTTACACACTGTTGCCGCCAGTTTTCGGCGTGCTGGGACTAGTTTGTGCCCTCTTTATCTATTTTCTGATGATTCGATACTCAGAAGGTGGAGAAAAAATCAGGAAAATCGCCGACGCAATCCATGAAGGTGCGATGGTTTTCATGCATCGTGAATACCTGATGCTGCTGTTGTTCGCAGCCCCTTTGTTCGTGCTGATTCTTATTTCCGATCTTGGCTGGAATACCGCCCTGTCATTTGCCGTCGGAGCGCTGTCGAGTGCGCTGGCTGGCTATCTCGGGATGTTCGCGGCAACCAAAGCAAATGTACGTACCACATCCGCAGCCCAGACCTCGGGTGCGGCGAGTGCCCTGACGGTCGCCTTCTATGGCGGTTCAATCATGGGTTTATGTGTGGCCTCGCTCGGACTCATCGGTCTTGGCACACTGTACTGGTATTTCGGTGGTGATCCCCACACCGCACATGCTATTCACGGGTTTGGCATGGGCGCTTCCTCAGTGGCCCTGTTTTCTCGTGTGGGTGGCGGGATATTTACAAAGAGCGCCGATGTCGGTGCGGATCTCGTCGGCAAGGTTGAAGCCGGTATTCCGGAAGATGATCCCAGAAACCCTGGAGTCATCGCAGACAACGTTGGCGACAATGTTGGCGACGTGGCTGGCATGGGCTCTGACATTTTCGAATCCTATTGCGGCGCAATGATTGCAACCATCGCCATAGCATCAACCATGGCGATTGACGCACCTTATGGTATCGCGGCACTCGCGCCTGAATCCGGGCAACAGGCACTCATGTTCCTGCCTCTGGCGTTGGCTTCTCTCGGTCTGGTGTGTTCGATCATCGGTATCCTGATTGTGCGCAGTATGTCCAATAGCGCACCGGAAACTGCCTTACGGATGGGGCATCAGATTTCCGCGGTCGCACTCATCATCGGCGCATACTTCCTTGCGCAAGCCGCAGGTATTGTCACTGAAGTCTGGTGGTCAGTAGTTGCAGGTACGGCCGGCGGCATCATCATTGGCCTGGTTACCGAGTATTACACCGCTAAAGGCCCGGTCATCAAAATCGCTGAAGCCGGAAGGACCGGCACCGCCACGGTAATGATTACCGGACTCGCGGTGGGTATGCAATCCGTGGTTATACCGGTACTGGTCATCGCGGCAATAATCTATGCCTCAACTGAACTTGCCGGGCTTTACGGCGTCGGTATCGCGGCTGTCGGTATGCTCGCCACCGTGGGTATGACCATGGCGCTCGATGCTTATGGTCCCGTGGCAGACAATGCCGGCGGTATCGCCGAAATGGGCGGTCTCGGTGAGGAGGTTCGAAAAATTACTGACGGCCTCGACGAGGTGGGAAATACAACGGCTGCTATCGGCAAGGGATTTGCTATCGGCGCAGCAGCGCTGGCGGCATTGGCCATTATCGCAGCATTCGTTGAAACCATGTCCGTTCACAATCCGGACTTTGCGCTTGAGCTATCCAATCCGAAGGTGCTGGTCGGTCTGTTCATCGGTGGCATGCTGCCATTCCTGATCGCCTCGATCACTATGACCGCAGTCGGTGATGCAGCAATGGAGATGATCGAAGAAATTCGTCGTCAGTTCCGTGAAATCAAAGGATTGATGGAAGGTGAGGCTGATCCGGACCATGCCAAATGTATTGATATCGCAACCAAGGCCGCCTTAAAGAAAATGATTCTGCCTGGCGTCCTGGCGATTGCCATGCCAGCGGTTGTTGGTTTCGGGCTTGGAGCCGAAAGCCTCGGCGGTATGCTGGCTGGTGCCCTGCTCGGGTGTGTCCTGCTTGCACTGATGATGGCTAATGCTGGCGGTGCCTGGGACAATGCCAAGAAATATATCGAGAAAGGAAACCTTGGCGGCAAGGGTTCTGATGTTCACGCCGCGGCTGTTGTCGGCGACACGGTTGGCGATCCCTTCAAAGATACTTCCGGTCCGGCCATGAACATTCTGATCAACGTCATGGCGATTGTCAGCCTGGTGATTGCACCATTGCTTTAGCCCGGATATCTAACCACGGAGGATGAGTTCCTGTCCTCCCGTCACGGTTAAGAAGGCGGAGTAATCCGCCTTCTTTTTGCCAGTCGATTTTGTGTTGTAATAGTCGCCCAAGACTAAGCTCAGGGTCACGCTCCAATGATCAGATCGCTCTCCATGACTTTTGCCTGCCTTTTTCTTTTGAGCTGTACCGAACCTCCGTCAGACACACCTAAGTCGTTTGAAAAAACTCTCCTGGAACAGTTGATTACGGCCAGCCCAGGTTCAACCATCAACATCCCTGAAGGCAGGTTTACAATCTCGCGCGCCCTGTCCCTCAAGATCGATGGAGTGACCATTAAAGGCAAGGGAATGGACAAGAGCATTTTGTCCTTTGCAGCGCAAATACAAGGCTCTGAGGGACTGATTGTTACCGCCGACAACGTCACACTCCAGGATTTTGCCATTGAAGATACCAGTGGTGACGCCGTCAAGGTCAATGAATGTCGGGACCTGATCATCCGCCGTGTCCGGGTTGAATGGACAAATGGACCCGATGTAAACAATGGTGCCTATGGACTCTACCCGGTCCAGTGTGAAAATGTCCTGATCGACGAGGCTGTTGCCATCGGTGCATCCGATGCGGGAATCTATGTGGGGCAATCCAACAATGTCATCGTCAAGAACAGCCGGGCCGAGTTCAATGTGGCCGGTATCGAAATCGAAAATACTTCCAACGCGGACGTATTCGGCAACACGGCAACTAACAACACCGGCGGTATTCTGGTATTTAACATGCCCAACCTGCCCGTTCCAGGCAAAGCCACGCGGGTATTCCGGAACCGGATTATCAGCAACAATACGCCAAACTTTGCCCTGCCAGGCTCCGCTGTTTCGGGCGTACCCACGGGGGCCGGAATCGTCATTAATTCCAATGATGAAGTTGAGATCTTCGACAACGAAATCTCAGATAACGACACCGCCAACATCCTCATTTCCAGTTTCTTTTCCACCGGATACACCGATCGTTCAACCAGCGAGGACTTTGATCCTTACCCTGAATCGATTTTCATCTATGACAACCAGTTTTCCGGAGGCGGGACCTCGCCAGCGAGGCAGGAACTAAAAGACCTCAAAGCCTCAAATTATCCTGATGGCAGTCTACCCGATGTGATCTGGGACGGCGTTGTGAATGCGGCACTGCTCGAAAATGGTGTGCTGCCTCCTGCGAGATCCATCTGTGTCCGGAATGAAGGGGTGGTCGTACTGAATATCGATCGGAGTAATGACCATGCAAACGTCACCGAAGAAATGGACACCCATGACTGTGAATTTCCACTGCTACCCGCCATTTCGCTTTCGTTAGAAACAGAATCCACTGGCCGTTGAAAACTGTTTGCTACGCGCTGCTATTGTCTATTCTGTTTGGCTGTGGTGGACAGCGGCCGGACTTTGTCGTCGGGGAGTTTGACCGGAACAAGCTCCCTGAAAAGCTTTCTGACTGGGGAATGCTGGCAACTTATGAGGGAACCTTGCTCATCAACCCGAGATCGCTTCCCTACGATCTCAATACGCCACTATTTTCCGACTATGCCAGAAAACTCAGGACGATCTGGTTACCTCCCGGTACGCACGCGACTTACGACGCCAAACAGGATATACAATTACCAACCGGCACAGTCATCAGCAAGACGTTCTATTACACCAGAAATGGCGGTGAGCTCGTAAAAACACGTGCGGACCAGGCAGCCATTGAATACTCTCCCGGCGGACTGGATCTCAATAAAATCAGCCTGGTGGAGACGAGACTGCTGGTGAAGAAGGCCGATGGCTGGCTGGGGATACCCTATGTCTGGAATGAAGCGCAGACCGAAGCGACACTTGAAATCGCTGGTGACACTCGCCAGATCAATTTGTCGGGACAGACTTTCATCTATGTGGTGCCTGACTCCAATCAGTGCCAGGGCTGCCATGTTGAAGATCTTAGCTCACGCGAAATGAAACCTCTGGGGATTAAGGTCCGTCATCTCAACAAAGCTTACGGTCAATTCCACCAACCGGCCAATCAGCTGGCGTACATGAAATCGAGCGGTTGGATTACCGGACTGCCGGACCCCGTCAGCCTGCCGGTCAATGCTGACTGGCAGGCTGACGGGCTTAGCCTCGAACACCGCGCGCGTAGTTATCTGGATGTGAACTGCAGTCACTGCCACAATCCTGCTGGTGCTGCGGACACGTCGGCATTGTTTCTAACGATGGAGGAAGCCCGTCCCATTCACCTTGGTATATGCAAACCTCCCGTCGCCGCTGGCAAGGGAACCGGTGGATTAAGATTCAGTATCGAGCCCGGTAACGCCAGTGGGTCTATTCTGAGCTATCGTATGAAAAGTCTGGTACCCGGCTCGATGATGCCGGAGCTGGGCCGGAGCATTAATCATTCCGAGGGTATCGAGCTTATTGATAACTGGATCAACTCGCTTTCAGGTAATTGCTAACAACATAAAAAAACCGTCCCCTATTCATATTCGGTTCATACCGACAAGCCCATAATTCCACCCGCAAACAACAAACTACTACACGTAACAGGGGGAAATTTGAAAAACATCATACTCATCGGTTTACTCGGCGCAGTGTTAACGGGCTGCATTTCCTATCGGACAGACGGCGACCATAACCGTCAGGAAGTTAACAGCGTCCGAGCCGGCGTCACCACAGCAGATTGGTTGCAGGACAATCTTGGTGCGCCAAAGAGCGTGCGCAAAACAGGCAAAGGCTCGGAGATCTGGCACTATCAGTTCAGTGAAAAGGAAAAAACCCACGTCTCGTTGTTTCTGATTTTCAGCGTCTCGAACGAAAACGAACAATCATCTGATTACTACTTCGAAATTGCAGATGGTGTTGTTGAGAGTTTCTGGCAGGACTAGCCCGCATTATTCATGAAGGGAATGGATTTTCTGGCAATTGTGGCGAAGAAGGTTGGACAAACATCGTGAAAGGCATAGCCGTAGCTATGTCTTGAGCGATTTTGTTCAAGATTCGAAGGCAGAATTGTCAGAAAACCATTCAGACACAGACTGTATTTCAC
>JAJFKA010000114.1 GCA_021773555.1 Gammaproteobacteria bacterium | reverse complement strand
TCACACTTAACGCCAATGCCTTTGAAGTCAGTTGGCTGGACGATATAAGCAAAACGGCCTATATCGAGCGAGCCCGTGAATTTAAACCGGTCGCCCCAATGGCTATCCAAGTGTAATTCGATCTACAGAAACGCAAACTTCGCAGCAAAGATCAGCGCTAGCACATAGACCGCTACCGGGCATTCACAAGCCTTGCCCGTCAACAATTTGATGGCAGCATAACTCAGAAAACCAAGTCCAATTCCATCTGCAATTGAAAACGACAACGGCATGGCAATCGCACAAACAACCGCTGGCGTGCATTCGGTGTAATCGTTCCAATCGACTTCCGCTAGACTCCCGAGCATGATACAGGCCACGAACAACAAAGCTGCCGCTGACGCGTAGGCCGGAACACTCTGGGCCAGTGGCGCAAAAAAGATACACAACAGAAACAGTAATCCTGTCGTCACCGCTGTCAATCCGGTACGACCGCCTGCCTCAACACCCGCGGCACTTTCAATAAAGCTGGTTGTTGATGAGGTCCCCACCAGTGCCCCGACAACCGTCGCACCGGAATCAGCCAGCAACGCTTTTCTCAAACGGGGCATGGTGCCATCCGGGTTCGTCAATTTCGCGCGATTGGCGACGCCCACAATAGTACCCGCGGTATCAAAGACATCCACCAACAACAGGGTCAGAATTACCGTCACCATCGATAACTCCAGCGCTGCCCTGATATCAAGCTGAAACAATACCGGCTCAATGGAAGGCGGTGGCGAGATAATTCCCTTGAATTCAGTCACGCCAAACAGCCAGCCGAGCATCGCTGCGCCCAGCATGCCGATGATGATCGCCCCGGTAAGCCTGCGCGCGGAAAGCGCAGCGATAACGGCGAATGCCAACAAACAGACCGCCGGTCCAAACTCGGACAGTTGCCCGAAGGAAACCAGGGTTGCCGGATTAGCAACCACGATGCCCGCGTTGCGAAGCGCAATGAATCCGAGAAAAAATCCGATGCCCGAGGCGATGCCGAGCTTTAAATTTCTGGGAATCGCATTAATCAGCCACTCCCTGATCGGCAGGACCGACAGCAGGATGAAAATGATACCGGAAATGAACACGGCCCCCAGTGCAGTTTGCCAGGTAACGCCAAGCCCAAGCACGATGCCATAAGTGAAAAAGGCGTTCTGGCCCATGCCCGGCGCCATCGCGATCGGGTAATTAGCCAGCAAACCCATGGTGATGGTCCCGAAGGCTGCGGCCAGGCAAGTCGCAACGAACACAGCGCCAAAGTCCATACCTGCCTCGGAAAGAATCGAAGGATTGACCACGGTGATATACGCCATTGCCAGGAATGTGGTCAGGCCAGCGATAATTTCCAGTCGAACCGTTGTCTGATTCTCAGTCAGGTTAAAATATCGGTCGAGGAAATCCATAAAGCTCCATATAATCGGTTGTTCCAATTTATCGTCAAGAATAACAATTAATGGAAAAGCATTTCATTTCTGCGAACCAGTTGCTGGAAGATTCATTCCAGCTCGGCAAACTGATCTACCAGAGCGGCTTTCGCCCGCATTTTATTGTTGGCGTCTGGCGTGGCGGAACGCCGGTCGGTATTGCAGTTCAAGAGTATCTCGCTTTCATGGGAATTGAAACAGATCACATCGCAATCAGAACTTCATCCTATTATGGATTTGAACAGGACAAGATTGTAAAGGTGCATGGAATGCAATATGTGGTCGATAACATCAATGCCCATGATGCCTTGCTGATTGTGGATGATGTGTTCGATTCCGGTCGAAGCCTGATTGCCATCCTCGAAGAACTGAAGGCGAAAACAAGGCGTAATATGCCGGAGACGATCAGGATCGCCTGCCCCTGGTATAAGCCTTCAAAAAATATCACTGACATCACCCCTGACTACTTCCTGCATGAAACCGATGCCTGGTTGGTTTTCCCCCATGAACTGGTTGATCTCTCTGCGGAGGAGATTCAGAACAACAAACACTTTTCTGACAACCTGAAAGCGGAATTCGCCGCAACCCCCAGAAAATAGGCTGTACGCCCTACCAGGATTTTTTTGTGTCAAACAGAGTTCGTATTACGCTAACCGCCTTTCTGGCCTACGCCGTGATGGCAGGTATGCTCGCGCAAATTGGAATCATGATTAATCCAATGGCTGAACATTATGGTCAGCAGGCAACCGACGTGGCTAACCAATTCAGCTGGCTTACAGTGGGAATACTCGTGGGTTCGGTCATCAGCCTGGGCATATTTGACTTTATTACCATCAGGACCCTGAACCTTGCCACGTTTTCAGGCGTCATAATCGCAATTTCCGGATTCTTTTTCCTCGACGCCTACGCAGCGAATGCCATATTGATGGGCCTGATAGGCATCAGTTGCGGGATCATGTTACCGGCGGCGGCGGTCGTTATTTCCAGAACCTACGAGCCCAACCGTCGTGCCACGATGCTGGTGATTACCGATGCCAGTTTCAGCATCTCAGGAGCTGTCTGCTCGGCGCTCGCAGTCTCCTATCTTGCCGCCAATCTGCATTGGAGCACAGGCTATTCCAGCGTCGCGCTGATCGCGTTACTGGCGCTGGTACTGATCCTGGCTTCAACCTTTCCGGAAGTCGGCGAGGAAGAAAAAAAAGATCCGCTCACAGAATTAAGGCAGTGGCCGTTGTCAGTCTATCTTTGTATGCTCGCCTTGCTCGTCTACCTGGTGGGACAGAATTTCATACTGATCTGGCTCCCCAGTTACGCCCTCGGTCTTGACGGTGCCAGCAGTGATCAGGCCGGTCGACTGGTGAGCAATTTCTGGGCTGGTATGTTCGTCGGCCAGTTGATCGCTGCGGCCATTTTACTCACGGTGCGGGCTTCAAGCCTGGCGCTGGTATCGGCAGGATTCGCATTGCTCGCAACGATTCCGCTATGGGTTGTGCTCGACATCGAAATACTTGGATACATGACATTCATCTGGGGAATTGTCACCCTTGGGTTGCTAAAACTGATTCTTTCCTGGGCGACGGAGATGGTCGCCGTGCCGAGCCCAAGGTTAATCTCGGTGCTGTTGATGGCCGCAACAATGGGAACTGCCATCAGCCCTTCAGTCAGCAGTTCGCTGGTTGCCGCTACCAGTTTTCGGGCGGCGCTCCAGGCTGGATCACTTTGTTTCCTGACCGTTTTGATACTCGTTTTTCTGGCACGCTATTTCCGCAACAATGTGTGAACATCCAGAGGTATTCAGTTTATGACCGAAGACAATAAAATACCCGTCGTGTTCGATACCGACCCAGGTATCGACGACGCCATGGCACTAATATTCCTGGCAGCTTGTAAACGATTATCTCTGCAGGCCGTGACGACTGTTTTTGGCAATGCCAGTCTGGCCCAGTGCACGAACAACGCGCTATATTTATGTGAGCGATTCAACCTTAATGTTCCCGTTCATGCCGGTGCAGACCAGACGATTACCGGCGCCACAGAAAATGATTATCCAGATTTTGTCCACGGCGCTGATGGGCTCGCCAATCTGAATGTTTCACCAAAGATACGTCAACAGGCTGACACATCCGCACAACAGAGTCTGATCGTTAGCGCTGAGGAATTTCCGGGCGAACTTGTCATCATCGCCGTGGGCCGCATGACTAACATCGCCAACGCCATCCAGGCTTCGCCTACCTTTGCAAGTAATGTTAAAGAGGTGGTTATCATGGGTGGCGCGGTCAATGTTCGAGGTAATGTTACCGAGTGGGCAGAAGCGAATATCATCGGCGATCCCGAGGCAGCCGGAGTTCTTTTCGACAGTGGCATCAGTGTCACGCAACTTGGTCTCGACGTGACTATGAAGACAATCATGCGTCAGGATTATATCGAATCACTGGTAAAACGATGCGGCGACGCGGGCAAGTTGCTGGGCGAGATCACCCCCTATTACCTGAATTTTTATCGCAGCAGAACCGGGGAAAACGGATTCGCCTGCCACGATTCCTCCGCAGTCGCGTTCGTCGAAAATCCTGATATCTACGAGACACTAACGGGCACACTGCGCGTCGTGCTGACTGGAGAGCAGCGCGGACGCACAGAATTCGACGCGAATGAGCAAGGAAAGCACACCCTTGCAACGGCCGTAGATGATGCAACTTTTCTGGCGACTTATGCACAGTATCTGAACGACGCATACGGATAAGAGCGCGATCATCCCGGCGTTCTGATGCGAGTATTGGTGCTGACCTGGTCGGGCCCAGGGTCATTTACAAAAGAGTGTAACCCCCTATAATGCGCTTGCTTTCAGGCCGCACCCAGTGACTTGAACATCAATCGTCAACTCACAAGGAATAAGGCACTGCCCGCCTCGTTTTCAAAAGACCCGCAGATAGAGAAGTCACTTCGCCATTCGATCAAGGATGGCGTCAGCTATGCCACCATGGCCGGTGTCGGCGAAAGCTATTTTTCAGCTTATGCGATCTTTCTTAAGGCCACTACACCTCAAATAGCCCTGCTCGCCTCGGTGCCGCAACTGCTGGCATCATTTTGGCAATTGTTCTCGGTCTGGCTGGGACAAATGACCGGCGTCAGGCGAGGCATTATCGTTTCCGGTGCTCTCTTGCAGGCAGTCGCACTCATATTGATTGCGTGTCTGCCGCTGATCGCGCCTGACTACTCGTTCCCTCTGCTGCTTGGCAGTTTTATGCTTTATCACATTGGTCCCAACCTGGGCGCCCCGCTGTGGGGCAGCCTGATGGGGGCAATTGTCCCGGAAACCATACGGGGTCGATTCTTCGCGCGGCGTACCCG
>JAJFKA010000113.1 GCA_021773555.1 Gammaproteobacteria bacterium | reverse complement strand
TACAGCGTGGCCAGCGCCGGTATGGCGGGTGCGAATACCACCAACTGTGGCGGTGCCGACAACGGCGCGATTGAAGTGAACTTCGCCCAGGCAGACCTGTTAAAAGTCAGTTCAGGTAATGACTACACGGCTACCATGACGGTCCTGGTAGAACCGCTGTAACGGACTCCTTTAGAATCCCCCACTCGGGCTCGCAAGAGCCCTTTTTTTTTGCGCGGTGCCTAAAATCGTAAAAACCGGACTGAAGTGGTCACCCGTCGACGCTAGAAATACATCGGCCTATAGGACTTAACCTCTTGATATTTATGTGAATGATTTCGGAGATCGCGAGTTGGCACGAGGCTTGTACCTGGTCTTTTTGTGGTTTACATAAACGTTAAACGATGAACACGGCAGCAGTCTGCCGGAGGTCGCAAAATGAAGTCATACATAATCGAAGTTTTGATTGCTGCCGGGATTTTCCTGACGGCCAACGCGGTTTTCGGAATTGAGGTGCTGGTTGAACGGCATCAGGTCGAGGCGGTTGTGGCGATGCCTGCCGAATCCCGTGCAGATAGCGATGTGCAACCGGGATCGGTCCCGGACCGGCATTGTCGAAACGCTGACTCTCGTGAAACTGGCACCATTGCCGCGCACCACGCTAATGATCGCAGCCTCTGTGACGCTGGATACTGATGATATGCTCGCAGTTGAGTTCAATTTTTACGGCCACAGGAAACCAGCCGATGCGTGCATGTAAAATCATCCTGGTGTTCATGATATCGAGCATGGCCAGTGGCGTTAGCGCAGGCGTGGCTGACTATTTCAATCTTTATAATGTTCCGAACGCCGCGCTGAACTTCGGCAATTGGGCTTATGGGGACGGCGGCCAGTCGAAGACCGCAACCTTCTGTATTGCCTCATCAAACTACAACAACGCCTATAACGATCCTCCACCTGCGGTGGTACCGCCTGCCGTGCATGAGCTGTACACATTCAAAGTTGCGGACAGGAGTGCACCGGCGGGCTTCTTTATGTACCTCGATAATGATGACACCAATACCGGCAATGCAAGAATCGCCATCCAGGTGCAACATCGGGATAGAAAAGCAGGTAACGCCTGGGTTGCGCTGATCGACAACACCCTGGATGGGCACACGCATACGGGGCAATTCAAGGGTTGCCGTAATGGTAAAAATTCACAGCTCCGGATCATCATTGCAAATGCCGAACTCGAACAGGCCAGAGCAGGGCCGTACCGGGCAAGGCTTCGGGCAATTGGCCTCGGAGGAAGTTCCGGCAGCGTCGCAGACACCGATAATTTCCGGGCTGACCTCAGAGTATCCAGCATTGTGAGAGTGACCAATCTGAATAACGTTAATCTGGGAACCTATACGGGTGGGGGCAATATTAATGCAATCGAGAGTTTCTGCGTTTACAGCAACAACGATACTGCAGCCTACGGGATACAGGTGTCTTCGCCGAACCAGGACGCCAGTGATAATTTTTACCTGGTTAATGGTGGCCTGAGCGCTGCGGTTCCCTACACACTCTATTTTAAGGCGGACCTTGCTGCGGGGCCTGGTAGCGAGGTTCAGTCAGCCATACTGTCTGGTAACGGGAATAATGCTGCGGTTAACTGTGGCGGGTCCGACAATTCGAAACTGACCATAACAATACTGGCCAGCGATATGAATCTGGTCCCTGCTGATAGCTACAGCGATACCTTGACGGTTTTAATATCTCCCCAATAGGGTAGATGGGCTGCAGCGCTATTTTTCTTTCAGGTCCAGCGGGCGGTAGTAGTCCTTGCCTTGTCCGACGTATTCTGTAACAAACTTCATGAAAGATTCACCTGCAGATCCTTCGGCTGAGAGCGTCAAATTCTGGCGAAAATAGTTGACACTGTCTGGATTCAATATGCGGGCTTGTTCCCAGTAAAACTCGGCCCTGTCAACGTCACCGGATTCACGGAAAAAGTTACCGAGGCGAAACGCAGCATGAGCTTTTTGCTCGTCGAACGACTGCTCACGAATATTTTTTGTTACCGTGTTTGCTGATTGGACGTAATCACTCTCAGCCCCGTTTTTAACCCAGTCGATTAACGCGGGTGCATAGACATCGTTGCCCCCAAAAGGGTGTGTCTTCGCATAGGTGCCTTCATCGATTCGGACAATTTTTCCGGTTTCGTCTATCCAGGCGGCAGCGGGCACGTTGATAAAGTTAAAGACGTTGCTGATAGTGTGATTGACATCGACGATCTGGATGTAGGTCGCGCCAGCCGCGTCAAAAATTGGACCGGCGACAGCTTCGCCCCCGGTATCCTGTGCCGCGGAAATAATAACAAAATCGGAATCGCTCAGTTCTTCGTATATATGCTGCCACACGGGCACATCAAGTTGGCAACCTCACCACGAGGACCAGGTCATAATGAGAGCCTTTTTACCTTTAAAGTCTGACATCCGAACGACATTGCCCTGGCGATCAAGCACCTCGAATTCCGGCGCCATGGCATCTGCCATCATGCCTTGCCTCTTTGCCGGTATCTCCCCGAAGCTCCAGGCCCGGGTGTCTGCGTCAACCATGTACGGCTGTCCAAGCCAATCCGCAAACGCCTGGAGATTAAACCATTGCTGATCGTCGACCCGTTTCAGTAATTCGGAATTTTCCTTTAGCGGAATGCACAGTTCCTGAAAGCACGCACCTTCGGGTTTGAGCTCAAAACCGTTTATTCGTGTCAGATCCTGTGGTGTTATCCAGAGCCCATCACCTGGAAGAGTTTCAGTCAGTCCTGTAGTTTTCCCCGCGTACAGAATTGTTGTTCCGCCGGTGGGATTGATTGGCTTTGCTTCAAATGGATGGCGAAGTTTTGGGTACGCCATTCTGGCTTCTGGCATGACAGCTCCGAAGAATTTGTATTGATGGGAGACTAACAGGATTATCTGCCGGTGAGAAATTTCAGCCAGCGCTGTTGTCTGCCTGGATGAGCATTTCTATCGGCAGGTCAGGACTCCCAGAGACACCACCATTCTGGACGGATCAAATTCAGGTAGATTGACGCTGCATTGGCTCGTTCGCGTGCGCACTGAAATCGTTCGTGTTGAGGAATCCAATTCCGCCTGAAACAGGCCGAACTCATCAGTCGTGGCGAGCCCGTGAACCCCTTCAATTAACGCGTTGGGAATTGCCTGGCCTGCCTCGCTTTTAATCTGCCCGAAAGCAACCAATACCCGTGTCGCCCTGAACTTCATCGTTACCACGTTGCCTGGATAGACAGTTGCGGTCTGGATCTGATCATTGAAATCTACAAGCGACTCACCCCGGGGAATCAGACCGACCTGGTAAGTCTCAAACGGTTGTACGCCGACGACGGTCCGGGTACCGATTTTCGCGCTGCCGTTGGCCGCACCATTGACCTGCACATCAAACCAGGCGTCCTCGATATCGCCTTCGATATCCATCACCAGCGCCGAGCGCGCCTGGTTTCTGCCGCCGAATGCGATGGTTTCGGTGTTGGCGATGAAGGTGGTATTCAGGTTTGCGCCATAATTAAGCCGCTTTGCTTCACCTGAATAACTGGCATCAACATTGAGCCTGCCGAGATCTGATGCAACTTCGAGATCGGTCTCCAGACTGCTGTCATCCTGTCCATCCACGGCTCGCATATTCCATGTCACATCACTAATGAATCGATTACCATCGTTCCATGCGGTGTTCAGGTTGTTGATTAATCCCGATTGGCTGGCAACGGTTTCTGGTCTGTCGTAGTAGTACTGGGAAGCGATTTCGTTCCGCCATCGTCCAGTAGCGCGACTGAAACGAACGCCAAACAGCGCCAGAAGATTGTCGTTATCACGCGTTATCTGGAAATCAAAATCGATAGTCGATGAGCCATAGTTCAAGCTCGTGAAGTCGTACCGTAAACCGATATTCCTGTCTGTTTTCGAAAGTTGCCGGTTATAGCGACCGGTGATTGACAAGTAGCCTCTGCCGAGTGGGAGATTCAGGCTGACATTCGCCTGCGTGGATTCACGGCCCATGAGTGAAACTGATTGCGTCCAGGTGCGGCGCAGGTTGGTATGCAGCGTCGTGCGACCGGCGCGAAGTCGGGCATTGAAATTAACGCCGCGGTCGCTGTTGTTTCCTGTGGCCAGATTCAGGTTGAAGTCGTAGAACCGCCCAAGCTTAAACAGTCCGGCTTCGAACACTGCATCATGCTGTTGCCTGATAAAGCCTAACTGACCGCCGAAATCCGTGGAGAGGCGTTTGCTGATTCCGGCGCGCACCAGGGATTTGCCGTTAGTATCTGGCAGTACGCTATCCTTCCGTTTGGTAACCAGTTCACCAAAATCGAGGAAATACAAGGTGTGGTCCAGGGGCGGGATATCGTTTGTCTTGACGTAAAAGCGGATTTCTTCCCGTACACGCCCGAAGTTGTCGCGAATTCGAAGCAGCACATCGTAGGCTCCTCCAGGCAGCGCACCAGTGTCCAGGATCTGATTGCCTGCCTCATAAATATGAGTGCTGACGAGTCGGCCGTCTTTGAGGATGTCAACTCGTGAGCGGCTGTCCAGGAATAGCTGTAGATCATTTCCTGCTGATTGATCCAGATCGGTTCTGGTGTCCAACGAGCTACCAATGGTGAAACCCGCAAAGTCTGTTTCATTGACGAAAACCAGGTTTGCCGCGCTCGAGCGAAAGTAACCGGCCTGGTACAAGCGACCCGATATTTCTCGCTGCACTGCCAGGGTGTCGACGGTCAGGTGGTCTTCTCCAGTCACGTTGCTGAGGGCGAGCAGGCGGGTCTCCCGGAATGACAGGGTGGTGGCGTTGCCGATATTGTAGTTATTTGCTTCACCCTCAGCACCTGTATAGGTCGCATTGATCTGATGGAGCAGGGAGGCGCCCGCGCTCGAGGGCGGAAGGAATTTGTCGACATTGGCATCGCGAACCGCAAGCAACGCCGGTGCGATAAACAGGTCAACACGAAAGAGACTTTCGTTAAATACAACCTCTAGCGATTCAGGATCGAGTTTTCCGCAATTCCACTGGTTGGACTTCAGGCAGAGGAACTCAGTGTTCGTGGGCAGTTCAGATGCCAGACTGGAAATCGCCTGATCCGGACGAAGCAGGTCAGGAATCTTTGCAACGAGCTGCGCGGGTTGCAGGAAGGTGATTTCCGTGGGGGTATAGGTCACCAGGGTTGAGCGGAGGTAAACACCGCCAAAATAGACGTCGACCTCGGTGGTTTGTGGTTCGAGCAGGTCCTCGAAACCCGCTGGCACAGTGGAAACTTTTTTCCGTGACTGAACCGCTGGATCGTTTGCATTAACTGTGTCGATCGTGCGCAGAATTCGAGCCTTCGGGCTCAGGCGCTGGACAGTCCGGAAACAGGTGTTGAATTGACTCGACGGGGACACTTCCAGTTGATATGCGGGTCCGGCAGAAATCCTGAGCGGAGTTTTGCAGAGTGAGGAGAATGCTTTCTGTGCCTCAATGGCATGGTCCCGATCCGTAAAATTGCCGAATACAATGGTGTCTGCAAAGGCAGCTGACGAGGTCACTAGCAGGATTAGATTCGCGGCAATGCGGATTCTCATAGCAACGCTATAGTTTTAGAGCTTTCGCAAAGATCGCAGTTGCCGGACTAGCCCGCATTGTTCACCATTCAGACACAGATTGTATTTCACGGATTGACCCCAGTTTTACCTAACTTATTGAAATATAATAACCTAACGATTATATTGTGTCGTTTTCGTGAACCCTGGCGGGCTAGGGGAAGACCTGCTTTTTGATGCCATCAAAGGAACGTACGCTGTAGGCTACCGGGGCATCATAGGGAAGATCCAGTTGCCAGTGATTTCCGGCATAGAGGCGCCGGCTCGTTAGTTCCGAGCAGACATTTTGGTCCGCAGGATCGCACTGGCTGCCATCGCTCAACAGGATGTTGGTATTACCCTGGTTTTCAAAATTTAACACGGCGCCGTTCCGGCTCACCTTGAGTGTGGATTTTGGATTTTGTGGCTGAACGATTGCCAGTACCTGATAGGCGACAATGATTCGAAGCTGGCTGGCTTCCTCGGCGAGCGGTGCGACAATCGGTGTGACATTGATCCGGTAGACGCCTTCTGCAAGGTTGTCTGGTTCCAGATTCATGATGCGCACGAGTTTTTGTCCGCCTGCGGGTATGACGAGTTTTGTCGGTGTCGCCAGCAGTCTTAGCTCATCGGGGTTGTCGACCTTGACACGTTGTTCAGCCGTTGTCCCGGGTTCATCCACGCGGAAAACCTCAATCTGAATGTACATGACTTCATCGCCGGAATTGCTCACCTTGATATCCTGCCGCTGCTGACCGCCTGGTTCGAAAAGAACGATGGAACGATCAACATACATATCTGCCCTGATCAGCGCAGGCAGGAGAAACCCAAGGCAGATGGCCAACCTGATGATTTTGTTCAAACTCATACTCCCGTTACTGTCCTTGTCGTTGAGTGGATAATTGCGAAAAACAGCTTAACATCTAAACCGGGCGTTCATTAAACCGGAGATACCAGCAGCGTCAGGTGCCCTGTGTACAGACCAGACTCGACCAGGCTGAGATCAGATGCCCTGAAGGTTATTTTGAAAGACTGGTTGTCATCGCAGGAATCGGCGGCCTGGAGGTCATAGACGGGACTTGCTTCACCAGGATTTAAGTCATCGAAATCATGATCCGGCGTCCCCCGGTATGCGACGAAGTAAATCAACCGGTTGCCCTCGTCGTTGGAGAGTTCGAAACGGTTACTGTTGGTAGCGTCGCCGAATGCGGTAATTCGGTATTTTCCTCCTACATTTCCAGAAACGCACAAAGCGCTGGTGAACGAGGTGTCAACGTCCCGATTGAGAATCTGGAGATTGATCGTTCCGACTGCATCAATCTTGATGGAAGGGAGAATTTCCAGTGAAATTCTGATGATGTCGTCAGAAGTCTTCGCCCGTTCGCCACTAACGTCAGCTGTACAACATCCCGAACCGAATAACATCAGGAAGACCAGCAACCGGAGTCGAAGGTACTGGCAGGCTCTCGTTTGATTGCTCATGTGATTCATTGTTACAGGCGCCGGAAAGTTACACTAGCGGGTTAAACCATTGGTAATGCACTTATCGTGCCCAGGACCGAAAGACTGCCTAACGTGGGATGTAGAATAAGTAAGTGTTCACTGACGGATCGATTCAGGCCAGTATTCGGCGGAATGTGACCTGCCAGGGCCTAGATTGAGTAAATGGTTACCTGATAACTGGATTGACCCAGACCCGCTTGCTCAACGGAGTATTCCACCAGCGGTTGATTGCACAGATTATCGAGGTAGTGCTGCGGTTCACAGCGAGTGAATGTTTGAATGGGCGGTGCGCCGGTCGGACCGATAAGGACACTAATCTGAATACGAGCGCTTGAGTCTCCGTCAGCCAGCGCGCAAAGCGATACTAAGCTCAATAGATACATCCATGTGAACGGCTTCATGGCACCACCAGATAACCAATCAGATGATTAAAGTGACTATTTGGTCAGAGTGCAAGCACCGCCGGTCGGTAGGCTTTGATGGCGTACTTGTATTGGACCCGAGCTTTTCATTCGATCTTTTCATTCGATCAGGGCGGAACTGGCAAGGCCAAGTTCATTGATTTTACGGGTCAGGGTATTACGGCCCCAGCCTAGTAAAACCGATGCATCACGTTTACGCCCACCGGTCTGCTCGAGCGCGCTTTCGATCATTATTCGCTCGAACTTGGGCAAGGCGTCGTTGAGTAATCCCGGTTCACCGGGTTTCATAGAGGAGAGTTTGCTGGCCGACCAGTTACGCAGAGTCTTTTCCCAGTTATCACCTTCTGTCCCAGGTGCGTCTTCCGCCAGGAGTTCCGGCGGCAGGTCCTCCATATGCACCTCTCGACTGGTGGCCATGACGGTAATCCAACGGCAGAAATTTTCCAGTTGGCGAACATTACCTGGCCACGGCAGATTGCTGATATATGCCATGGTTTCCGGTAGCAACAACCTGGGTTCTTCTCCAAGTTCCTTGGCAGCGGACGCAAGGAAATGCTGCGCCAGCAAGGGAATATCATCGCTGCGCTCCGAGAGTGTTGGGATATGGATACGGATTACGTTCAGACGATGGAACAGATCCTCGCGGAATCGGTTCTGACTAACCAGGTCTTCAAGATTCTGATGGGTTGCAGCGATAATTCTGACATCGGACTGGATGGGATCGTGACCGCCGACGCGATAAAACTCGCCATCGGAGAGGACCCTGAGCAGGCGGGTCTGGGTGTCGGCGGGCATATCGCCAATTTCATCAAGGAAAAGTGTGCCACCATTGGCTTGCTCAAACCGTCCGCGTCGAAGTTGTGCAGCACCGGTAAATGCGCCCTTCTCATGGCCGAACAGTTCTGATTCGATCAGATCGTGCGGTATCGCCGCCATATTGAGCGGCACGAAGGCGGCGTTGGACCTTGGGCTATGGCGGTGCAGGGCATGTGCTACCAACTCCTTACCCGTACCGGACTGGCCGTTGATCAGAACGGTAACATTTGACTTGGACAACCTGCCGATGGCACGAAAAACCTCCTGCATTGCGGCGGCTTTGCCGATGATTTGAGTTTCCTCAGCAGCGGCCCGAGGTTCCCTGGCACGTGCATTATCATTTGCGTGCTGTATCGCGCGCTTGACGATTGCCACTGCCTCATCAACTTCAAAGGGCTTTGGTATATACTCGTAAGCGCCACCCTGAATCGATGAGACCGCACTGTCCAGATCAGAGTGCGCGGTCATGATGATGACCGGAATTTCAGGATGCCCGGATTTTACTCTATCCAGCATCGCCAGGCCGTCCATTCCCTGCATGCGAATATCACTGACAATCGCCGCCGGGGGCGAATCTCGATCCAGGCTGGCGAGCAGTGACTCACCGTCCTCAAAGCAGGTAACCTGCAAGCCCTCGCGCGACAGTGCCTTATCCAGTACCCAGCGAATCGACCGCTCATCATCAACAATCCAAACGGAAATGGCAGTTGTCATCTTCAGTCCTCGTTACATTCCAGCGGAATGATTATGGTGAAGCAGGTACGTCCGGGCTCGCTTTCAAATTCGATGAGGCCGTGGTGTTGGTAAATAATGGCGTGTGCGACTGACAGGCCAAGCCCCGTACCATTTGGCCTGCCGCTGATCATGGGATAAAACAGGTGTTCCTTCAGGGCCTCCGGAATACCGGGGCCATTATCGAGAATGTCGATGCGCAGCACAGTACGGTACTTGACAGAGGCGATGGTAAATTGACGTTCGACCCGGGTGATGAATTTAATTTGCGGCTTGCTGACATGGGCAAGACTTTGCAGGGCATTACGAGCTACATTTAGAATTGCCTGGACCATGGTTTTTACGTCGAGTTTCAGGTCGGGAATACTGGGGTCGTAGTCGCGGATAAACTCAAGGCCGGTTTCAGCCTCCAGTTCGATCAGTTTCCTCACCCGCTCGAGAATTTCGTGAATATTGACCATTGAGAAGACCGGGATTGTGGCGGGTCCCAGCAACCGGTCCACCAGTGACGTTAATCTGTCCGTTTCTTCGATAATGATGCCCGTATATTCCTCTAACTCGGGTGAGTTCAGTTCGTGCTGCAGCAGTTGTGCTGATCCTCTGATCCCCCCCAGGGGATTTTTGATTTCATGGGCAAGACCACGGATCATGATGCGAGTTACCTCCTGATGTTCCTGAAGCGAGGCATCACGGTCGATTCTGAGATAGCGGTCCAGCGGGTGAAACTCGACAATCAGCCGTGGCCATTCGGCTTCCGATGAAGGCGAAATTGTGACATCCACGGTGATCAACGTGCCGGACATCAAATGCAGCTGTGCTTTTCGCTGGGTATATTGCTGGCTTGTTTGCAGGGCGTCATACAGTATTGATTCCATTGCCTCGCTCGCCGGGATCAACTCCCGGTACTTCATGCCAAGGGATCTTTTGCTGGAAACCTCCAGAAGACTTTCAGCCGCCTGGTTGATGTAGCAGAGCCTGAGTTCGTGGTCCAGTGACAGCACTGCCGTGCTCAGATTGTTAAGCAGGTTGTCATTCGGACTCAGCTGGTCGTTAATGTTGCTTACTTTCGTCATGTTTGTGCGGGTTTTCCTCACCATCCAATGCACAAGAAATGCATCGGTTATCAGTCTCGCCTAATAGTTAAGCAATATCCGCACCAGTCACGCTGGACGTTAAATGGCTTGATTTAAAAGGGCGGGAGCAGTGCCGTATCTTAACGCATGGAGATCGTTTGCACCAACTTGGTGCGATACGCGACTGAGGTGCACGCGAGTGACGTGACGTTCACGGCTTTGCAGGTAACTAGTTGTGGCGAGAGGAATAGCGCAACAGAGATACGCTGCTGCCGGGGCCTTCCTGTAAAAGTTCGCCTGATTTGGCCAGCGTCACCCGGAGCCTGAGCTGATGGTTACCGCGATCAACATTCGTCAGTAGCATTTCACCGGACCCCCGTACGAATCCAGCTGACGTATCGTCCAGCATGAGTTCAACGACATGCCCCCGCTGAACCCCGGGCTCAATCAAAAAAGCGACCTGAAGGTTGCCGGTGTTGTCACGTACCGGTTCCCCATCCGCGGGAGATGTTATCAAAAGGGTCTGGTATCTGAACGCAGACTCATCCACCTGTTCGGCCTTTCTTTGAGGCTCGATCGTTTCCGAAGATTGATAGGTCTGAATGGGCTTAAGTTCGATTTCTTCGGCTGACTGCGAACCCTGGTCCGAGAAAACCGGCGCACCGCTCGCATCACGGGACTTGTAGATGGGATCCGCACGCACGACCGATATTGCTGTCAGCGCGATGAGGACAAAGATCCAGCGCGAAGCCTTTTGATGAATCAGATTGGTTAACATTACTGGCTGCCTGGTCGGGTTGGGTCTATTTTGTAGCCTAATCAGTATAAAAAGAAGCCTGCAAAAAAAAATCCCGCCATATCGGCGGGATTTTCAGTCGAACGGTTGCGTTTGCGGGGTTAGACGCTGTAGTACATCTGGAACTCAACCGGATGAGTTGTCGAATCAAGGAGTTGCACTTCCTCGCGTTTGAGGTCGATGTATCCGTCGATCATTTCGTCAGAAAAGACGTCTCCCTGTTTCAAAAATTCCCGGTCAGCATCAAGCGCGTCGAGTGCCTGAGTCAGAGAAGAGCAGACCGTGGGCAAACCCACGAGTTCCTCAGGAGGCATGTCATAGAGGTCCTTGTCGAGCGGACCCACGGGTTCAATTTTATTCTTGATGCCATCGAGCCCGGCCATCAACATTGAAGCGAACATCAGATAAGGATTTGCTGAAGGGTCACCGAACCTGACCTCTGCGCGAATTCCGTTGGGGCTTCCGCCCTGGACATAAGGAATGCGAATGGAGGCTGACCGGTTCAGCGCTGAGTAAACCAGCATCAGCGGTGCCTCAAAACCCGGAACCAGGCGCTTGTAGCTGTTGGTACTGGCGTTGGCAAAGGCATTCAGGGCACGGGCGTGCTTGATAATGCCACCGATGTACCAGAGTGCTGCCTGGGAAAGGTTACCGTAGCCGTCCCCGGCGAACAGATTGGTGCCATCCTTCCAAACCGACTGATGACAATGCATGCCATTGCCGTTGTCGCCAACCAGCGGCTTGGGCATAAACGTGGCGGTTTTTCCGTAAGCATGGGCAACGTTGTGGACACAATATTTGTAGATTTGTACCTCATCGGCCTTCCTGACAAGAGTGTTAAAGCGGGTGCCGATTTCCCCCTGGCCTGCGGTGCCGACCTCGTGATGGTGCAGGTCAACGACCAGTCCCATGGCTTCCATCGCAGAACACATTGAGTTGCGGATATCGAGCTGGGAGTCGACCGGTGGAACCGGGAAGTACCCTCCCTTGATGCCGGGCCTGTGGCCCATATTGCCGCCCTCGAAGTTGTTCTGGCTCATCCAGGCAGCTTCTTCCGACTCGATCTGGTACATGGCACCGGACATGTCCGCTTTGTACTTCACATCGTCAAAGATAAAAAATTCTGGCTCCGGGCCAAAATAAGCGGTATCGCCGATACCGGTGGAGGACAGGTAGGCTTCAGCGCGATGGGCGATCGCCCGTGGATCCCGGTCATAACCCTGTAACGTGCTCGGTTCAACTATGTCACAGCGCAGATTAACGGTGGTTTCTTCGGTGAATGGATCGACGACTGCAGTTTCATCATCCGGCATGAGAATCATGTCTGCCGCGTTGATGGGTTTCCATCCCGCAATAGATGATCCGTCGAACATGGCGCCGTTCTCGAAAAAATCCTCGTCTACTAGTCTTGCACTGTTGGTGACGTGCTGTTCTTTACCGCGAGAATCAGTGAAACGAAGATCAACCCACCTCGCGTCATTTTCTTTGATGAGACCGAGAGTTTTTTCTGACATTCTTTTTCCTCCACAAGGGGTGTGCTAGCGAATAATGCGTGTATTGATGGTTATGTCTGTCAAGTTGCAACTTTCCTCGTGCAACTTACCTGGTATAAGAAGAGAGCAAAGAATATGCCATCGCCGAATAATAATAAAGCCTCGCAGACTGGGGCTCTCAGCTCATTTCGAGACCAGGAGCGCACTATGTTGGGGCATATCGGTCAGGTTTCGCCCTAACATGGGGCGATTTCGTACTACGGCAGGTATTGCCGTGGGCTGCTTATCGAACTGTTGATCGTACCAGGACGGTGATTGTAATTTCGCGATCCCTGGTTGTCGTGGAAAGCACCTCATGACCGTGCATACGACACCAGCTGGGGATATCGCTCAGGACACCTGGATCAGTGCACACGACTACCACCTGATCCCCCTCGGTCAGCCCACTGATCATGTCCTGGGTCCTGATTACTGGCATCGGGCAGAGCAATCGTCGCGCGTCGAGATGATAGGTCTGGCTAGACATGCCAGGCGTCCAAAATCTGGTCTGCTGGCATCGGGGTAATCTCGAGGCTGTGGGAGTTGCCGTCGAGCATGCGGATATCCACGGTGACCCTTGCGGCATCACGGCCCTGGCTGTATCGCGCAACGATAGCGGCCGCGCTCTTTAGATCCTGCTCGAGCGGATGGCCGTCAATCAGGGCGACCGGACCGTAGTGGGATCGAGTTTCCAGGCTGATAAATTGCTTTCGGTAGCCGGACAGAAAGTGATTCTCACCTTCCTCGCGACTGATAATAAGCTTGTAGTGAGGTTTGGGCCGCAAGTGGCGGCCCACCTTGAGCAGCATGATATCGTCCAGCTCGTAGGCGCGTTTCCCGCGAAACTGCCAGAGATCTGCGAGTTTGTTTGAATACGCCTTATCGGTAAGGAAACAACAACCGCCCGCCGGTTGGGAATACTCCGTAAAGCCGAGTTTTTCGGCGAGCTGGATCTGTGGTTTGCGGTTACGGCCGTGAAAACCGAATAGTGCATCCCGGTCCACCCAGCCCTCGCGTTCTGGCAATGTCGGCGGCAGGTTTTGTGCGCTAAGCGGGCGCAACAATCGATCATCTGCACCGGATTCCCTGGCGATAATTGGCATTGTTTCTTTTCGCTGGGACTTGGGTCGCTGACCGACCACCTCGCCCGTAATGATAAAGTCGAACTGATTCTGCTCCATCCATGCCCAGGCCTGTGCCTTGTTTACCATGAAGATTTTACAGTCCAGGCAGGGATTGAGATTCTGTCCGTAACCATGCACCGGATTGATTACAACATCTTTGTACTCTTCGATGACGTCGATAATGTGCAGTTTGATACCCAGTTGCTCCGCCACCCACAGAGCGTTATTCCGTTTCTGCTTGTTTTTATCCTTCTCGCGAATAGCGTGAGTATGGCCTTCAACGCAAAATCCGGTATAGAAATTGATACCTTCGACATGGATGCCCTGATCCTGTATCACCCTGGCGGCGAGCATGGAGTCGAGACCGCCTGAGATCAGCGCCACGGCTTTTCTTTGTTTGCTCCCGGAAGTGGGCATGCGCTGGATTCCTGATGTGTGGCTGGTGTCGGTGGGAAAGGTCGCGGATTATAGCGGAAATCGCCAAAATCTTCGGTGGTTTTTGAAAAACCAGTGAAAATGAAGCGAGGCGCCGTCCGGCGCAAACTCGAATGCTTCGTGTACGTGACATTGGCTTTATGTATAATGCCGCGTCTTTTAAGCCCCGCTTTAAGCCCCAATGGAAAGAAAACTCCGAAATATTGCGATTATCGCGCACGTCGATCATGGTAAAACCACCTTGATCGACAAATTGCTGTCCCAGGCCGGTGCCCTGCATCGGGGAGAGGACGCGGGCGAGCGTCTGATGGATTCAAACGATCTTGAGAAAGAGCGCGGCATCACGATCCTGGCCAAGAACACAGCGTTGGAGTGGAATGGCTACCACATCAACATTGTCGATACGCCCGGTCATGCTGACTTCGGTGGTGAGGTGGAACGCATTTTGTCGATGGTGGACTCGGTTTTGCTTCTGGTTGATGCGATTGAAGGTCCCATGCCGCAGACACGGTTTGTGACAATGAAGGCCTTTGAGAATGGCCTCAATCCAATTCTGATGGTAAACAAGATTGATCGTGACGGAGCGAGACCCGACTGGGTCGTTGATGAAGTTTTTGAGTTATTTGATTCACTGGGTGCCAGTGATGAGCAGCTCGATTTCCCGGTAATATATGGATCTGCGATCCAGGGCAGGGCCGGGTTGTCCCCGGACCATATTGAAGATGATATGAGTTGCCTGCTTCAAACGATCATAGACAAGGTTCCTCCCCCCGAGGTTGAAGAGAATGCGCCGCTGCAAATGCAGATCAGTGCGCTGGACTACAGCAGCTATGTCGGTGTGATTGGTCTTGGGCGGATTGCCAGAGGAACGGTGCGAACCGGTGACCAGGTGATTGTCGCCAATGATAAAAATCAGCAGCGGAAAGCGCGAATCCTGCAGGTGATGGGTTACCAGGGTCTGGAGAGAGTCGAGGTTCCGTCGGCTCTGGCGGGAGATATTGTGTGTATCTCGGGTATCGACGGTCTGCAAATCTCCGATACGATCTGCGCACCGGGTCATGTACTGCCCCTGCCACAGCTTAAGGTAGATGAGCCGACAATCTCAATGACGTTTCAGGTGAATACCTCGCCGTTTGCGGGTCGGGACGGCAAGTTTGTGACCAGCCGGAATCTTAAGCAGCGCCTGGAGCGGGAACTCCTGCACAATGTTGCCCTGCGCGTTGAACCCACGGATAGTGCAGATCGGTTTAAAGTATCTGGCCGGGGTGAGTTGCATCTTGGTGTATTGATAGAAACCATGCGCCGGGAAGGGTATGAACTCGGGGTATCACGCCCGGAAGTAATTCTCAGGGAAGTCGATGGCAAGCAACAGGAACCCTTTGAAACGTTGCTGGTCGATGTGGAACAGATTCATCAGGGTTCGGTGATGGAAGAGCTGGGACATCGGAAAGCCAACCTGACCAACATGATCCCCGATGGAAAGGGGCGGGTAAGGCTCGATTTTCTGGTGCCGACTCGCTGCCTGATTGGATTTCGATCTGAGTTCATGACCATGACATCGGGCACGGGTCTCATGACCAGTGTCTTTTCGCATTACAGCGATATTCAGAGCCATGACACGGCTAAACGTTCCAATGGCGTTCTGGTATCCATGGCAAGTGGTAAAAGCCTGGCGTTTGCGTTGTTTAACTTACAGGCGAGAGGTCGTTTGTTTATCGATCCCAATGAAGAAATTTATGAAGGCATGATTGTCGGGTTGCATGCACGGGGCAATGATATGACGGTAAATCCCTTGAAAGGCAAGCAGCTGAACAATATTCGTGCAGCGGGTAATGATGAGAACATTGTCCTTTCTCCTCCCGTAAAGCATTCGCTCGAACAGGCGATTGAGTTCATAGATGATGACGAACTTGTCGAGGTAACGCCTCATCACATTCGCATCCGTAAAAAACTGTTGAGTGAGAACGAACGCAAACGCGCCGGTCGCGCCAAAGTAGCCTGAAAAAATTCAGAGATTGTCGAGGGATTCAGCAATGTTGCCTTTGTATCCAGAAATCAAGCCTTATGCTCGTCACAAACTAAAAGTCGATGATATCCACGAACTCTATATTGATGAGAGTGGCACAAAAAGTGGGATCCCAATTCTTTTTGTGCACGCAGGACCGGGCTCCGGTTGCGAGTTTGACAGCCGCTGCTTTTTCAATCCCCAGAAGTACCGGATTATCCTTTTTGATCAGCGTGGTTGCGGCCGTTCGACACCTCACAGCGAGCTTCGAGGCAACACAACTAACGACATGATCGGAGACATGGAGAAGATCCGCGAATTCCTTGAGGTCGATAAGTGGGTACTGTTTGGCGGGGGCTGGGGTTCGACCCTGAGCCTGGTTTATGCCGAAACCCATCCGGATAAGACGCTGGGACTGGTGCTACGCGGCATATTCCTGGGCAGGGAAAGTGATATCAGGTGGACTTACCAGGGTGGCGCCAGTCGCTTTTTCCCCGATCACTGGGAGGATTTCATAGCACCGATTCCCAGTACTGAGCGTGATAATCTTCCCGCGGCGTACGGTAAACTGATTTCGGGCGCTAATGAACTGGCGCGCATGGGTGCCGCCAAGGCCTGGTCATCCTGGGAAGCGCATTGTTCGACCATGCATCCCAATCCACGGTTGATTAAACACTTCAACGATCCGCACCGGGCGCTGGCGCGTAGCATCATTGGTGCACACTATTACAGCAACAAGTGTTTCCTTACAGAGAACCAGATAGTCAGGCAGGCTGATACCCTGAAACAAATCCCGGGCATCATCGTGCACGGGCGCTTTGATATGGTTTGCCCGCTCGACAATGCCTATGACCTGCACCAGGCCTGGCCGGACTCGCAACTCTATATTGTTCGTGAAGCTGGCCATTCAGCGGCAGAACCAGTGTTGATCGATGCGTTGATCAGGGCGACACGGAATATGGCGCTGCGTTTTGAAGACGAATTTGGTGTTTGAGACTACTGGTCTCTGGCATGCTATCCCGGATTTTGTGTAACGCGGTCAGGCATTGAAAGGACTTATCCAGAGGGTCAGTGAAGCAAGTGTCGTTGTTGAGGGCCACGTGGTTGGCGAGATAGGCCGTGGTTTATTGTTATTTCTGGGGATCGAGAAAGCGGACAGTGACAAACAGGTATCTGCACTGCTCCACAAAGTAGTTAACTATCGGGTTTTTCCCGATGCCAGGGGTCACATGAATCTCAGCCTTCTGGACGTTGCGGGCCAGTTGCTGGTGGTGTCTCAATTCACGCTCGTTGCGGATACCCAGAAAGGTCTTCGCCCCTCTTTTTCGTCGGCAGCAGATCCCGAAACAGCGGAGTTTTTATATGACCAATTCGTTCGCGAGGCCACCGCGTTGTGTGCCACGCAGTCAGGCAGTTTTGGGGCAGATATGAAAGTGCAACTGCGCAACGATGGACCGGTAACATTCCTGCTGAAATCCTGATTCGTTCAGGTTACTCCCCGGTTTCGATTGCCTTTCTGTTCTGCACCATCAGGGAAAACAGAATCCCTGCCTCAAACAGAAGCCACATAGGTATCGCCAGCAGGATTTGGGAAATTACATCCGGCGGCGTCAGTAACATTCCCAGCACAAAACAGCCAACAATAACGTAAGGGCGCTTTTTACGGAGATTGTCGACGTTGGTTGCCCCGGTCCATACCAGCAGAACTGTGGCAATGGGAATTTCAAATGCGAGGCCAAATGCGAAGAACAATTTCAGCACGAAATCGAGATAGCGGTTTATGTCAGTCATGATCGTAACCCCGTCCGGTGCGACGCTGGTGAAAAATCCGAAAACCAGCGGAAATACGATGTAAAACGCAAAGCCGATACCGGCATAGAACAACAGAATGCTGGACACCAGAAGTGGCAAAGCAATGCGTTTTTCGCCTCTGTATAACCCAGGTGCGATAAAGCTCCACAATTGGTGGAGGATGTAGGGCATTGCAATAAATATCGACAGTACCAGGGTGAGCTTAAACGGAGTCAGAAATGGTGAGGCAACTTCGGTAGCGATCATGGTCGTTCCCGGTGGCAGTAACGCCCGGAGTGGACCTGAAACATAGGTATAAATATCGTTTGCAAAGTAAAAGAGCGGTAGAAATATGATCGTGATGGAAAAGATACTATGCAGGATTCGCGTACGTAGTTCGATCAGGTGATCAATCAGGGGTTGACCCTGGTCTGACTCAGCCGAAACTTTATCCTGGGACGTGCTCGGGTCGTCAGAGTTACTTTGTTCCGTCATGTTGCTTATTCTTCGCTTCCGGAACGATGAGTGTTTGCGCAGTCATGTTTTCATTTTCCTGCGCAGCATTACGCGGCGCGTCCCCATCGGCTGGAGATTCAATGGTTTGATCCCGTGGTTCGTCCGCTGGCTTATTCAGGTAGTCGTCTGGATTGAGGCTGTTCACAGAGGAGTCAAACTGGTTGATCGCATGATTAACCTCATCCCGGGTCTCTTTGAGTGTATTTTTGGTTTTCTCAATATCCTGCATGATGGCTTCATTGTATAACTGGCTGCGGATCTCATCGGCCCCGATTTCCTTTTCAATCTCCTGTTTGATATTGGCGAAGCTGCGGCGAAAACGACCGATCCAAAGTGACATGGCACGAATTGTTTCCGGCAGTTTATCCGGCCCGATAACAAGAAGCGCAACAACGCTGATCAGCAGCAGTTCCGGGAAGCCTATGTCGAACATGCGTGGACTACGACTTGCTTTCGCTCTGATCGGGCTGCTTCGACTTCTGCAGTGTCGGTGTGACTTCTTCGCCCTCGCTGGTGACGTTTTTTATTTCGTCCTCATCACCGACGGCAGATCGAAATCCCTTGATCGCCGATCCGAGATCACTGCCAAGAGATTTGAGTTTTGTCGTGCCAAACAATAAAAGCACGATGACGAGGACAATGACGAGTTCAGTTATTCCAAATGACATGTGCGTACTCCCTATTTGTTCCTGTTGTTTTTCTCGCTGATACCCGAGGTGCCGAAACGATGTTCGAGTTCGGCGAAAATGTTCTCCGGATGTTCACCGAGGTGCTCAAGCATTACCAGCGTGTGAAACCATAAATCTGCTGTTTCTTTGATCAATTCCGTGGTGTCACCGGAATGACCGGCATCTTTTGCGGCGATGATGGTCTCAGTGGATTCTTCTCCAACTTTCTCCAGAATACGATTCAGACCCGCCTGGTGTAATCCGGCCACATAAGACTCGGCTGGGTCGGCGTGGCGACGCTGCTTCAGTACCTCGAACAATCGTTCAATTACATCAGACACAATTGTCTTCCCCCTGACCCGGGGGTTTACTGGTCGCCATAGATTTCTCCTGGATCCTTCAAAACCGGGTCCACGATAGTCCATTTCCCGTCTTCCAGAATGCGGTAGAAACAACTCTCGCGGCCGGTATGACACGCAATGCCACCGGTTTGTGAGACCGCTAATACTATCACATCAGCGTCACAGTCCAGACGCACCTGTTTTACTGTCTGCCCAAAGCCGGACTCCTCACCTTTACGCCACAGTTTGTTTCGACTACGAGACCAGTAAACAGCCTTTCCGCTGGTAACGGTTTCGTTAAGTGCCTCACGGTTCATCCAGGCCATCATAAGGATGCGCTGGTCTTCCTCGTTTTGAACGATTGCTGGAATCAACCCGTCGGCATTAAAGTTGACGGCGTCGAGCCAGTTTTCTGTAGTTTGTGAGTCCATCTCAGCCATGCACCAGGGTCAGGTAAATACCGACACTGCCGAGAATAGAAGTACCCAGCAATAACTCGTTGCCCTGGGCTATTCCCGAGAATGGCAGCAGCATACTTAATAGTGCGGCAATAAGTGCATATCCTCCCGCCTTCTGGAATCGCGAACGTCTGTTCTGTTCCGCGATCTCGACCCGCAATTGATCCAGCAGTTTGGTTTGCTGGCGGTTGTGCGCTCCCATCTGTTTCATTTCGTTGAGTGCGGTGTATGCAAGGTCCGGGATCTCCGGCAACCGCGCCAGCCAGCCAGGTACATTTTCACTGAGCGACTTCAGTATATGCCGCACACCTACCCTTTCATCCATCCAGCGTTCCATGAACGGGGCAGCAGTCTCCCAGAGGTCCAGATCGTCATAAATCTGGCGTCCCATGCCCTCAATATTTAAGAGCGTTTTTTGCAGAAGGACGAGTTGCGGTTGAACTTCCATTTCGAATTGTCGTGCAGTCTGGAAGAGTGTCAGCAACAGATTACCAAAGGATATTTCTTTAATAGGCTTCTGAAAGATTGGTTCACAGACGCTGCGGATCACGGCCTCAAACTCTGCAGGATTAGTATCCGCCGGGACCCAGCCGCTCGCGATGTGCAGATGCGCGACTTGTGCATAGTCCTGCCTGAAAAATGCAAGCAGATTCCTGGCAAGGTAGTTCTTATCATCGTCACCGAGCGACCCGATGATGGCGCAATCGAGTGCGATATAACTCGGATTCCGGGGATCGGTAATATCGATGAAAACATTGCCTGGATGCATGTCAGCATGAAAAAAATTGTGTTCGAAAACCTGCGTAAAAAAGATCTCAACCCCCAGGTGAGCAAGCTTGCGAAGATCGGTGTTTGCGGCTTTCAGTGTGGTGATGTCAGAGGCAGTGACACCATAAATACGCTCCATGACCATCACGTCCTGGGTACAATATGGCCAGTAAATTTTCGGTACGTACAGTTTTCCGCTGTCCAGCCAATTGTCTCGTAAACGCGCCGTATTGGACGCCTCGAGAGAGAGATTTAGTTCATTGAGGATGGTCACTTCATAGTCATCGACTATTTCGACCGGATGCAGTCGCTTGCCGTCACGCCAGAGTTTGACGATGATTCGTGCCACAAGGCGCATCAACCGGATGTCGCGGCTGATAATTTTCTCGATGCCAGGGCGAATCACCTTGACCGCGACATCTTCACCCGTGTGTAATGTGCCAACATGAACCTGTGCCACCGAAGCCGATGCCAGCGGTTCAACCTCAAACTCCGAAAAAACTTCTGCAATCGGCCGGCCAAGATTTCGTTCGATAATTTCAGCGGCAGCCTCTGAAGGGAAGGGTGGGACACGATCCTGCAGCTTTTCGAGTTCTTCCGCGAGGTCGGGTTCAAAAAGATCCTTGCGAGTAGAAAGTATCTGCCCAAATTTGATAAAAACTGGTCCGAGTTCCTCAAGGGCTAGACGCAATGCCACCTCCGGTGTGTCGTTAGCTGGAATCAGTTTCAGCGGTGACAGCAGGATTCGCAGCCAGACCGGCGCGAACCCGGCAGGCAACAGTCGGTCAATTCGGTGAATGATCAACACTCCGAGGATTTTCAATAGGCGATAGAGATGCATCCGGCCTAGCCCGCTTTGTTCATGAAGGGAATGGAGTTTATTGGCAGAATTGTGAGAAAGCCATTCAGGCGCAGACTGTATTTCACGAATTGACTCCTATTTTCGACCAAACCTATTGAATTATAATAACCTGACGATTGTATTGTGTCGCCTTCGTGAATAAGGCGGGCTAGCCCTTGGTGCCCTGGTGGATTGCGACGATCCCATTTAACAGGTTGTGGTAGTGAACCTTCGAAAATCCAGCGTCTGTCATCATTGCGGCGAGCTCATCCTGGGGAGGGTGCATGCGGATTGATTCCACCAGGTACTGGTAGCTGGCCCGGTCTCCGGTGACGATTTCACCAACCCCAGGCCAGATTCCTGAGAACACTCGATAGGCATTCTCCACTACCGGGTTCAGTGGTTTCGAAAACTCCAGCACGACGAATCTCCCACCCGGTTTCAATGTGCGCAAAATGGCGCGTAATGCATTCTCCTTGGTGGTTACGTTTCGTAATCCAAATGCCATGGTGATCGCGTCGAAGTGGTTTTCATTGAAAGGCAGTTTTTCTGCATCTCCCTGAACAAAGCTGACATTGGCAGCAACGCCATGGTTGTGCAGCCTTTCTCTGCCTAGACTGAGCATGGATTCGTTTATATCACAAAGGACTATGTGGCCGGTGGAGCCAACAATTGTGGACAGCTTTTCGCTCAGATCGCCGGTGCCACAAGCAAGATCCAAAATGGTGTCTCCCGCCCTGGCTGCGGTCTGTTCAATCGCGAAACGCTTGATCAGGCGGTGGGTGCCAAGGGACATCAGGTCGTTCATCAGATCATAGCGACTGGCCACAGAATGAAACACACCGGCGACCCTGCTTGCTTTCTCAGCGAGTGGAACGGTTTTGAACCCGAAGTGTGTCTGTTGCGGCATGACAGCATCAGCTCTTAAGAAGGCTCCGCATTTTACACCATTACGGCGTGAACATGCTTATGGTCTCTGTCCTGTACCCGTCAGTATTTACGTGCTGACAGCGATGAACCGGGGTTCTCTGGATTCCCCGGCGGCTTGGAGGCGAGCCAGGTACTCTGCCCAGTAAGTTTCAAGGTTCTCGCCGAGTTCTGCCAGGTACGTCCAGCTGAAAATGCCGGAGTCATGTCCATCCGAAAATACCAACTTCAGCGCGTAGTGACCTTGTGGTTCGATGTCTTTGATGGTCACGTGGCGTTTACCAGTCTGCAACACAGCCTGATCGTTCGAATGCCCCTGAACTTCGGCAGAAGGAGAGAACACCCGCAGGTACTCGGCCGGCAGAACGTGGCTATACCCTGCATAACACAATTCCAGTGTGGCAGATCGAGTGTGCACCTTTATTTCGAGAGGTTCCGTCATCAATGGTCTCGGCTTCTAAAGAATGTAGCGGCTAAGGTCGGCATCAGCCGCGAGGCCCTTAAGGTTCGCATCGACGTAGGCAGCGTCGATATGAATGGTTTGCTGGTCTGAATCAGGCAGGTCTCCCGCCTCGAATGAAACCTGTTCCAGCAATTTCTCCATGACAGTGTGCAGTCTTCGTGCACCGATATTTTCAGTTGTTTCGTTTACCTGCCAGGCGATTTCAGCGAGCCTGGTAATGCCTGTTTCCGTAAATTCCAGATCAACGCCCTCGGTGGCCAGCAATGCCTGATACTGCTCGGTCAGGGAGGCGTCTGGCTCAGTGAGGATACGCTCGAAGTCCTCAACGCCGAGTGCGTTCAACTCAACACGGATGGGCAGTCTGCCCTGGAGTTCTGGTATTAAATCCGATGGTTTACTTAAATGAAACGCACCTGAGGCAATAAACAGAATATGGTCAGTTTTGATCATGCCGTATTTGGTTGATACGTTGCAGCCTTCGATCAGCGGCAACAGGTCCCTCTGCACACCTTCACGGGATACGTCAGCCCCACCACTGTGATCCGCTCGCCGGGCAATTTTGTCCATTTCGTCCAGAAATACGATGCCAGTCTGTTCTACGGCAGTAACGGCGCTACCCCGCAGATCGTCTTCATTAATGAGTTTTGCAGCTTCCTCTTCAGTAAGCTTTTTCAAAGCATCCTTTACTTTGAGTTTTCTGGTCTTGGTTTTTCCAGGGGCCATGGAAGAGAACATATTTTGCAACTGGCTGGTCATTTCCTCCATACCTGGCGGCGCCATAATCTCGACTCCCATGGCGCCTGCCTGGACCTCAATTTCGATTTCCTTGTCGTCCAGTTCGCCTTCGCGAAGCTTTTTTCGGAAGACCTGCCGGGTACTGTTGTTATTCCGGTCGCCGATGCTGTCTTCGCTGGAGACGCGAGCCGGGGGTAGCAGGGCGTCGAGAATTCGCTCTTCCGCGGCATCCGCAGCCCTCGGTTCCGCCAGCGCGATCTGTTCATCGCGGAGCAATTTGAAAGCTGCCTCGGCGAGATCGCGGACAATGGATTCCACATCCCGGCCCACATAACCGACCTCGGTAAATTTAGTTGCCTCGACCTTGATGAAAGGGGCACCGGCAAGTTTAGCCAGGCGTCGTGCAATTTCGGTCTTACCCACCCCGGTGGGACCGATCATGAGAATATTCTTGGGCGATATTTCGTTTTGCAGATGCGGCTCCAACTGCAGTCTTCGCCAGCGATTACGCATGGCGATAGCAACCGCGCGTTTAGCATCAGCCTGGCCAACAATATGCTTGTCGAGATCGTGTACGATCTCTCTGGGTGTCATATTTGACATAAAGATTTATGAACCTGGGTTGGGTGTGGTTTATGGGTAGTCGAATGCGCTACGTGGTTATTTCTTCGATGGTACGATTATCGTTGGTGTAGATGCAGATCTCTGCCGCAATCTCCAGACCTTTTTCGACAATATCACGCGCCGACAGGTCGGTATTGTGTAGCAGCGCCAGGGCTGCGGATTTGGCGTACTGACCACCAGAACCAATGGCCATGATACCCTCGTTTGGTTCGATCACATCGCCGGTTCCAGTGATGACCAGTGAATCATTTTTATCGGCGACTACCAGCAGAGCCTCCAGCCGCCGCAGGGCCCGGTCTGTACGCCAGTCTTTCGCCAGTTCGACTGCCGCGCGCACCAGATTACCCTGATTTTTCTCCAGTTGGCCCTCGAAGCGCTCGAACAATGTAAACGCATCTGCCGTGCCACCGGCGAATCCCGCGATCACAGAATCCTTGTAGAGCCGGCGTACCTTGCGCGCGTTACCTTTCATGACAGTATCCCCCATGGTGACCTGGCCATCGCCGCCAATGACCACAGAATTGCCGCGTCTTACTGACAAGATGGTGGTACCTCTGAATTGTTCCAAGTTTTGATCCTGTTTACGTTGCCGATGAGTTAAAAAATAGGTGTGAGGCTGTAAGAAGTGGGGTCTGGATACACTGATTTCAAGGGGATGGTTCTGGCGTTCTGTATCAGTGCTGTACTTTTAATGGAATTGATTCAATTTCAGCTTCGGCGAGCGTGTCCTGGGCACGATTTAGTGCCAGTTCGGTTTCAAGTGGTCCCACCATGACCCGGTGCCAGGCATTGCCATCTACCTTAATCTCACGAGTAAACACGGTGAGACCGAGCAGAATCAGCTCCGCGCGTAATTGATTGGCATCATCGGGGTTTTGGAAAGAACCGGCCTGCAACAGGTAAGTGACCGGGTTTGCCGATTCAACTCTGCGACCTTCCGCATTGTACTCTTCAACAATCGGGACCTCCGACTTTGGGAATAGATCGTAGAAATCGAAGCGCATCTCCTCGACGGCCTGGTCCGGTTTCGCCCGGGGCAGTTGGTTCAAGTCCCCGGCCAGTTTGTCAGGCGGCACAATCAGGCCGAGGTAGACGAGAAATGCCAGAAACAGGCCGCTGACGAGACCTGTGAAAAACCAGACCCAGTTACGCCGTCCAGGTAAATCTGACCTGCCGGAATGAGTGCCGGCCGTTCGCGCGCTGCCTGCGCCCTTACGTGCCTTTCCCGAACCATCACCTTTGTGGCGCTTTGCAAAGTCCTGGGTCATGGTTGATCGCACTGAGTGAGTAAAGTGGCAGTATAGCAAAAAGCATTAGTCAAATCGGGTCTGCAGTCCGTAGTGGCTAATAGCCATCCGACGGATCTACATTGACTGACCATCTGACACGGCTGCTTAACTTCGCATTGTCGGCAGCAACGATTGTGTTATCGATCGCCCGGTGAAGCGCGGTTCGAGAAAGGCTGGAAAGAAGCAAGTGTGCCCTGAATCTTCCTTCCCTTTTTTCCATGGTTGGGACTATTGGCCCCAACATTTCCACGGAGGGGCCAGGTACGGTTTTCTGTACGACCTGGTCAAGAAAATCCATCGCGTGTCGTCGTACCATTGATTCAGCTTTGATTATGCAGTGATAACTGAACGGCGGCATCTGGTAGGTGCGACGTTCCTCCAGCACGGTTGCCGCAAATTCAAGGTAACCGTTGTTGATTAACTTTAGCAGCAGTGGCTGATCGACGAACTGGGTCTGTATCATTACCGTTCCCTGCTTGTTTTCGCGCCCGGATCGTCCGCCAACCTGAAGGATCAACTGGCCGGTTTTCTCGAGGGACCTGAATTCGGAGCTGAAAAATCCAGCGTCGATGTCAAGCATTACGACCAGTGTGACATCAGGGAAGTGGTGTCCTTTGGCAAGCAGTTGAGTACCCACCAGGATACCGGGTTCACCCTGATGAACTTTATTGACTGCGTTTTGCAGCGCGTCGCGATTTCGAGTGGAATCACCATCGATTCGGATAACCGGGAAATCCGGGAAAAAAGCCGTCAGGCTCTCCTCGATTCGCTGCGTTCCCTGTCCCAACGGCACCAGATGATCTGACGAACATCGGGCACAGTTGCTGAGCAATGGCTGTTGTTTGCCGCAATGATGACAACGCAGGGATTTCCGGGCCATATGCAGTGTCAGTCTCGCGTCGCAACGATCGCAGTTGGCGATCCAGGCGCAATCCTGACAGTAAAGGACCGGCGCAAAGCCACGTCGGTTGATGAAAATCAGCACCTGGTTTCCGGTGCCAAGCTCAGACCTGATCATGTTCAGCGTTTCGGGCGCAAATCCCTGGTTCAGTTCCCGGTACTTTAAATTTACCAGCCGATAGATCTCGCGGTTAGCCCCGCTGGTACGCTCCGGTAACGACAACAGTTTGTATTTACCGAGCTCACAGTTGTGCAGACTTTCAAGTGAAGGCGTGGCGGAGCCAAGAATTACCGGAATATTTTCGAGCTGTCCGCGCATGACGGCGAGGTCCCGTGCCGAGTAACGAAATCCGATCTGCTGCTTGAAAGACCCATCATGCTCTTCGTCAACAACGATCAGACCGGGTTTAGGCATGGGTGTAAAAATTGCTGATCGGGTTCCCAGAATGATTCTCGCAGCACCGGAAGCTGACCGTCGCCAGCCCTCGAGTCTTTCGGTATCAGTCATGCCGGAGTGCAGTACATCAATGGGAACGTTGAACCGTGATGAGAAGCGCTTCAACGTTTGCGGGGTAAGACTGATTTCCGGGATCAGCACCAGTGCCTGCAGATCCTGCTTTAAGGCTTGTTCGATTGCGCGAAGATAAATTTCAGTTTTTCCGCTGCCGGTTATGCCGTGAATCAGGTAAGTCATTGGTTTGTTGATCGCAGCAAGTACCTTCCGCTGGTCACTATTCGGTTCAATCCCGGCGTAATCGGTTGTAACTCCCTGAGTGATCGCGACCGCCGGCAGGGTAATTACTTGCCAAAGGGCAAGCTTTTTCTCAGCCAACGTCCGCGCGTGGGTACTGTTAAATCCATCTGCGGCAAGCAATTTTCTCGTGGTAGCGCCGTTTTGCTGCAAATATTTGAGTAGTGCACGTTGTTTCGGTGCCCGGGACAGGTTGTCCGGATTGAGACTGGATCCCTTCGCAGTCAGGGTCAGTGATTGCGTTGCCGCTGAAGTGGATTTTCCCTGCCGTAAAAGGGTCGGGATGGCTGACATCATCACCTCGCCGATGGGGTGGTGATAGTAATCTGCCGCCCACAGGCACAATTTCATGATGGATTCGGTGATAACAGGCTCGGCATCGATGACGTCGAGCACCCGTCGCAGTTTGGATTTTTCTGTGGCGAGACGCGTGGTCCGGCCAAGCAGGATGCCGATCAGCTTCTGCCTGCCGAACGGTACCAGAACCCGACAACCGGGAACCAGCGCTGCGGCAGGGTCCAGTGGGGGCAAATACTGGAATGTCCGGCGTAGCGGTGCCGGTACCGCTACGTCGAGGAAATAGGGCGGAAGCCTTGTTTGATCATTGTGCATGGTTTAACTGCATCCATTGAACGCGTATTATGCGTCTCCCTTGATATACGAAAAAACTCTGGTATGATTCGCACCCTTTCGGGCCCATTGACGACTATTCATCCCCGAAACCGAGGAGGCGAGGAGCACCATGAAGGCCGATATCCACCCAAAATATGAAGAAATCACCGCTACCTGTAGCTGCGGTAATGTGATCAAAACGCGATCGACCGTTTGTAACGATATCCACCTGGATGTTTGTTCGCAATGTCATCCTTTTTACACGGGCCAACAGAAGGTTATTGACTCAGCAGGTCGAATCGATCGATTTAACAAGCGATTTGGTAGTCGAGGTAAATAGCCGTTCCTGAGTAAGCTCTGTTTTTTGCCAGGAACCGCTGATTGAGAAAAGGACGCTTGCAGCGTCCTTTTTTGTTTCCGACTTCTCGTATTGACCAAAGTTGTTGACCAACGCAATAGCGCCGACTGCTAAAAAATCTGCTGATACGGATCGGCTCGCCCGTCTTCCTTCCCGGCAATATCAGGAGGGGGCGCGTACTCCTCTCTGAAAATTTCGAAGATCGCATCCGGGTCGTTGGAGTCCGCGCGAAAGCCGGTTTCCGGGTCAATGCGCACTGAGACGAGACCGTTTGGTCTTGGTAACGAGGTTGATTCTGATTCCGGAGGAAGCGACTTCTCCATAAAAGCGATCCACGTTTCTATCGGGGTTGTGGAACCCCATTCACGGCTGCCCACCGGGCTGTTATTTCCGAATCCCGCCCATGCGGTGGCGACGAGATCATGGGTATAACCTGAGAACCAGATATCAGCATCGTTCGTCGTTCCGGTCTTTCCTTTCAAATCGTTACGCTTCAGTGCCCTTTGTACCTTTGTTCCCGTACCACGGCGAATCGCATCGGCGAGGATGCTGTTCATGATGTAGGCAACCCTTGGTTCAACTACCCTCCTGGCGACGCGGACTTGCTCGCAACCTGCGTCACAGGCAGTTTCGGGATCTGCCGTGAAGATGAGTTCATCATCGATGGAGCGAATCGTTTTTATCAGGTAGGGGGTTACTTTGAATCCGCCATTGGCGAAGGTCGCGTAACCGGTTGCAATATCAATGGGACTAAGCGCGATGGTGCCGCCGCCGAAGGCGAGTTGCACGTTGGCGGGGAACCCGGACGTATCGAAGCCGAATCGGCTGACGTACTTGATCGCATTTTCAGGGCCGAGATCCAGGATGATGCGTAGAGATACCAGGTTGACGGAGCGATACAGGGCTTCCCGGAGGCGCATATTGCCATGGAAAACATCCCCGGAGTTTTTTGGACGATAGGTTTCCTCCAGTTCGCCCCCCGGCAATACAATTGGAGCGTCATTGAAGATGGTGGCCGGGGTCATACCGCTTTCAAGCGCGCCTGCATAGAAAAACGGTTTGAAGTTCGAACCGGGCTGTCGGCGTGCCTGGGTTGCGTGATTGAACTGTTTGGCGTTGAAATCATAACCACCGACCATGGCCTCGACCGCTCCATCCCTGGGGCGCAATGCCACCAACGCCCCTTGTATGTCAGGCACCTGGCCCAGAATCCAGACACCGGGGCTGGTTTGTTCAATGCGAACGAAATCGCCAATACCGACGATCTGGTCTGCCGACGCTGGTTTTGGCCCGCGTTGGTCAACGTTAATGTATGGTCTCGCCCACGCTAACCCGTCCCAGGCGATTACGATTGTGTTGAGATCCTGGTTTAAGACAGTGATTTCTGTGTCGCTAACGCCGGTGACGATGGCCGGATACTGGGTGCCCAGTGTTATTGCACGACCCAGGGTGAGCAGCCAGTTAGGCGGGTACCCGTATTCGGGCGCTGCCAGATATTCATCTGTACCCTGAATGCGACGGTATTCAGGCCCCCGGTACCCGTGACGCCGGTCATATTCTCCGAGTTTTTGTTGTAATGCTGCCTCTGCCGCAGTCTGGCGAGCACTGCTCACGGTGGTATGCACAATAAGGCCACTGTTGTAGGCGTCTCGTCCATACTCGGCACTCACATGCTTGCGGACCATTTCTGCCACATAGAGTGCCGGTAGTTCGATCTGTCGCTCGTGAACGCTCGCGGTAATCGGTGCTGACCGGGCACGCACAAGTTCCTCAGCAGAAATTGAACCCTGCTCCAGCATCCGCTGCAACACCAGGTTACGCCTTACCAGCGCCCGCTCCGGGCCATTGATGGGATTGCCCGCTTCGGGTGCTTTGGGAATTCCGGCTAACATCGCCAGTTGCGGAAGATCGAGTTGACTAACCTCCTTTCCATAGTAGGTATTAGCCGCGGCCTGGATGCCGAAAGCGTGTTTGCCGAAAGGGATGATGTTCAGGTAAAGCGCCAGAATTTCCTCTTTGCTGAGTTCTCGCTCCATTTTTAGCGCCAGCAACATCTCCTTGAACTTGCGGATAAACTGCACCTGGGACTCACCAGAGATGTTTTTCACCAGCTGCATGGTAATCGTTGATGCACCACTGCGGATTGAACCCTGATTTAGCACCAGTTGCAGACTGGCATTGGCGACCGTGATCAGATCGATGCCGCTATGTTCGAAGAATCGTTTGTCCTCGGTATCCAATAGTGCGCGCACAAACAGCGGCGGGATATCGACATAGTCGATCGGTATCAGCCGCTCACCAAACTCCTGAATAAGCTTGTCATCTGCGGAATATATCCGCAGCGGTGCACGCAGCTGCACATTTTTGAACGAGGCAGCGTCAGGTACCTGGGGATTCAGATACAAAAACGCGGCGGACAGCATCATCAGGCTGCCAGCTGTAACCCCCAGCATTCCCCAGAAAATCAATTTACCCAGCTTGTACATGTTTGCAGCGAATCAGTTGTTGATGGAGAAGGGCGAACCAGGCGGACCTGTGGCTATTAAAATTGCTTCAGTATAGGGGCTTTAGCGACGAATGGTGAGGCTGACCTAAAAGGAAATTTGATTATAATGGCAACCCCGATTTGATTGTAGAAGTAATGCTGATGCTTTCCGGTCGCTCGTCGGGTGGGTCCTGGTCAGGCCGAACACAAGCGCTAGTGGCTATTTCGGAACTTATACCCTACATCTAGAGTTTTGAGGGCGAAAACTGTTGAAAAAAGAATGCATTACGGATTGTATTTCACTTAAATTGTTTGCGATCGGGTTAAAGGTGTTATTTAATGTGATATTGCATGTATCGACTGTAAGTACGTGTACTAATAGGAAATTATAGTGTTTAGCTTTCTCAACAAAGGACCAAGTACCGTACTCGGATTGGACATCAGTTCCACTTCGGTGAAGCTTTTGGAGTTGAGTCGTTCGGGGGGTAACTACCGTATAGAGAGCTACGGGGTTGAACCCTTGCCTGAAAATGCGGTTATCGAGAAGAATATCAGCGACGTTGAAGGGGTTGGAGAAGCCGTCCAGAGACTGGTCGAACGCTGTAAGACCAAGGTCAAACTTGCAGCGGTTGCGGTTGCGGGCTCAGCCGTCATCACAAAAACAATTGAAATGTCGGCGGCGCTCTCCGAGGACGAGATGGAAAACCAGCTGCAGGTCGAGGCGGATCAGTACATTCCTTATCCCCTGGATGAAGTCGCACTTGATTTCGAAGTTCAGGGTCCTTCACCCAGGAGTGAAGAGCAGGTTGAGGTGTTGATCGCGGCGTGTCGTCGCGAAAATGTCGAGATGCGCCAGGCGGCCCTCGAAATTGGCGGACTCAAAGCAAAGGTTGTTGATATCGAGGCGCACTGCATGCAACGAGCATTCGAACTGGTACGCGCCGACTTTGCCGAAGAGGGCGATGAGGAAGAAGACCAGATCGTCGCGATTATCGATATTGGTGCGACCATGACAACCCTGAGTGTGCTCACAGGTGCCGGCGCTCCCTATACACGGGAGCAGTTGTTCGGTGGCAAGCAACTCACAGAGGAAATCCAGCGACGCTACAGTCTTTCAGTCGAAGAAGCGGGGCTTGCGAAAAAACAGGGAGGACTGCCCGATGACTACGAATCGGAAGTTCTTGTACCCTTCAAGGAAGCTGTGGTCCAGCAAGTAACCAGATCACTTCAGTTTTTTTATTCGTCCAGCGCGTATGACGATGTTGATCATATTATCCTGGCGGGTGGTACTTCCTCGATTGAGGGCTTAGCCGATATGGTTGCGGCAAAACTTGGAACGCCCTGCTCCATAGCGAATCCGTTCGTCAAGATGTCGCTTTCATCGAAAGTTAACGAAACCAATTTGAGTAACGACGCACCAGCGCTGATGATAGCGTGTGGCCTTGCGTTGAGGAGCTTTGATTGATGGCTCAAAAAGGCGAGGAGTGTTAGCAGATGGCTGACATCAAAATTAACCTTCTTCCCTGGCGTGATGAACACCGGGAAGAAAAGAAAAAGGAGTTCCTCAACGTCATTGTTGGGGTTCTGTTGTTGTCCGGCATCATTGTTGGCGGATTCGACCGTTTCTACAATGCCGCAATTGATTCTCAAACAGCGAGAAACGGTTTTCTGCAGCAGGAAATTACTGTGCTGGAAGGCCGCATTCAGGAAATCAAGCTGTTGCAGCAAACCAGAAATGAACTGCTATCGAGGATGGAAGTCATTCAGGCATTACAGGGAAACCGACCGATTATTGTGCGGCTGTTTGATGAGATGGCCAGACAGCTGGCTCCCAGAGTGTTCTTCACCGATCTGAAACTGGTGGGTAAGGCATTGTCTATCCAGGGAATTGCCGAGTCGAATAACCGGATATCGAGCCAACTCCGCAATCTTTCGGAGTCAGGATGGTTTGACAAGCCAAACGTCACGGCTATCAATGCAGACCCAAATTACGGTCCCCAGGCGAGTCAGTTTTCACTTAGCGTCGAACAGGCTGCACCGAAGAAAGAGGAGACGAACTAGTTATGGCCATGCAAGATATCCTGGAGGGCCTGCAAAACTTCGACATGGACCAGTTGAACGACTTCAACAACGTCGGCTCCTGGCCGATGGGTGTGAAGGTCATCATGTGGGTCATCGCCTTTGTTGGTGCACTGGCACTGGGTTATTTCCTGCACGTCACGAATCTACAGGCGGAACTCGCAGCCGTACAGGTCAGTGAAGGTCAGCTTAAAGAGGACTACGAGAAAAAGTTCATGGAAGCCGCGCACCTGGAAAATTATCGACTTCAGCAAAAGGAGATGGAAGAATCTTTCGAGGCGATATTGCGGCAGTTACCCTCCGACACAGAAATTCCTGGATTGATTGAAGATATTACGCTGGTTGGCTTGAAAAATGGATTGGCGTTCAGCCGCATCGACCTGCAGCCAGAAGAACTGCACGAATTTTATATCGAGAAACCGATCCAGATTGTTGTAACGGGCGGATATCACGACCTGGGCTCTTTCGTCAGCGATGTTGCCGACTTGTCCCGAATCGTGACATTGCATGATTTCACCATACAACCTGAGCGAAGAAATACAGGCAATGGAGAGAACCCCGGTGGCTTGTTACGCATGACCATTCTCGCAAGAACCTATCGCTACAATGATGAGCGTGGCTAGTATGAATCCTGGCATTCAAACATCACGGGACTCAAAGCTGGTAGTACTTGTTACGGTCCTATTGACGATTGCGGGTTGTACCGGAGGTGATGAGTACGCGGATATCAGGGCGTTCATGCAGGAAGTCGAGGCAAAACCGCGAGGATCAATCGCACCACTACCCGAGTTCGAACCTTACCAACCGTTCACCTATGGTGCGGCGAATATGCGTAGTCCCTTCGAACCACCGATTATTGTTCCGCCCAAGTCGGATGAGCAGCGTAAGAATATCGGCGTCAAACCACCGAAGGATCATGTAAAACAATATCTTGAAAGATTCAGCCTCGCCTCACTCTCAATGGTGGGCACCTTACAGCAGGACAACGATACCTGGGCATTGATTGAAGACAACACCGGTGGTGTTCACAGGGTTCAGGTTGGGGACTACATGGGCGCGCAGTGGGGTCAGATTGAAAGTATTGATGATGCAAGAATTGATATAACCGAAATTGTTGCTGATGGAGCGGGTGGTTGGCTACGAAGGCCAAGAACGATTGAATTAAAAGGCCTTGACTGATGACAACGAATTTTATGGGGGTACGCATGGCGCTCAACAAGACGCTAATAAAGACGCCTGGGTGTAAAAGCGCAGGGATTGACCGGATGAGCACCGCCCGGAACCGGGGATTGCTGCTGGCTTTGTTCTTGAGTCTGACCACGCTGCCGGTATTTGGCCAGGTGAAAATTGAAGACATTGAATTCTCGTCACTGCCCGGGGACAAAGTTGAGATTCGCATGATATTCGATGGCCCACCGCCGAAGCCGACGGGCTACACGATTGAGCAACCCGCCCGAATTGCCCTTGATCTAATGGATGTGGTCAGTGGGCTGGATTCCAAATACCACCCGCTGGGGAGTGGCAATGCGCGCAGTGTCACCGTCGTTGAAGCGGGTGACCGTACCCGTGTGATTGTATCTTTGACCGAATTAATGGCCTATACAGCCCGGGTTGAAGGTAATTCCCTTTACGTGCTGGTAGGGGAAGAACAAGCGTCAGTAATGGCGGCGACTTCGTCGAGTGACGATAGCCTGGTCGCGGTCAGCACTTCCGAATCAATGGCATTTGAGAGTGAAGTACCGCAAATAGAGGAAATCGATTTTCGTCGTGGGCCAGGTGGTGAGGGCCGGGTGGTTGTAAAACTATCGGACCCGGGTGTTGGAGTTGATGTATCGAGTGAGGGAGGCAAGATACGGATCCGTTTCAGCGGTACTCAGATCCCTGAGAATCTGCAGCGCCGACTCGATGTAACCGATTTTGCGACACCCGTATTGATCGTTGATGCATTGCCGGAATCTGGCAGCACTGTGATGGTGGTGGAACCCACTGGCGAATATGACTATCTGGCTTACCAGGCTGATAATATTTTCACCCTGGAGGTGAAACCACTTGGTCGTGACGGCGATGATAGTGCTTCAGAGAATGCCTTCCTTTATCGTGGTGAAAAACTTTCACTCAACTTCCAGGACATTGAGATACGCTCGGTTCTACAGTTGATTGCCGATTTCACCGACCTGAACCTGGTTGCAAGCGACACGGTCGGGGGCCGAATCACCCTACGATTGAAGAACGTTCCATGGGACCAGGCCCTTGAGATCATCATGAAGACCAAGGGTCTGGATAAACGCCAGGTTGGTAATGTCCTGATGGTCGCGCCTGCAGCAGAGCTTGCCGCCCGGGAAAAACTGGAACTGGAGAGCCGACAGCAGATTTCCGAACTGGCGCCGTTGCGAACAGAATTTATCGAAGTGAAATATGCCAGCGCGACGGAAATTTTTAACCTGTTCCAATCCAGCGGAGAGAATGAAGGTGTGCTTTCCAATCGAGGTTCGGTCATTGTCGATGAGAGAACTAATTCGATCATCCTGACTGAAACGACTGCGAAAATTAATGATTTCCGATCGGTACTCGAAAAACTTGACGTCCCGGTTCGCCAGGTATTGATCGAGGCGAGAATTGTAACCGCGAGTTCAAACATCAATGAATCCATGGGCGTCCGGTGGGGCGGTCTGGGCTTTGGCTTTTACAACGGTGGCTCGCTCGCAACCCAGGTTGGCGGATCGCTTACGACGACGAGTGAAGTGCGTGAGGGATTGATTTCCGGTGACCCTATTACTTTCACGAGCCCGGATCAGCTTATCGTTGACCTGGGGATTGGTAGCAGTGATGCGACCTCTTTTGCAGTCGGCATCGTCGATGACAAGTACCTTCTGGAACTTGAGCTTTCAGCTCTCGAATCGGAAGGGTCAGCCGAGGTCATCGCGCGGCCCAAAGTGATTACCGCGGACAAACAGCAAGCAAACATTTCTTCCGGGGTGCAGATCCCATACCAGGAAGCTTCATCGAGTGGTGCAACTTCGACCTCGTTCGCTGAAGCGGTTCTTGGTCTCGATGTTAAACCCCAGATAACCCCGGATGATCGGATTATCATGGAGCTTGAAGTCACTCAGGATACTGTGGGTGCTGTATTCAACGGCGTCCCGAGCATCAACACCAACTCGATCAAGACGCAGGTGCTGGTGAACGATGGAGAAACAATTGTCCTCGGTGGAATTTTCACGACACAAACAACCGAATCCGTCACCAAGACCCCGTTCATCGGAGATCTGCCTTATGTTGGTCGCTTCTTTCGTCGTAATACGAAAAGTGATCAAAAGCAGGAACTGTTAATTTTCATCACCCCGCGTCTGATCAGGGATTCCCTGACCAGTAGATAATGGTGCACGGTTTTGGGGACAACCCTGAAACCCTGAGAAAAAATGCGGCTTTCCAAAAGCAAGAACCTTTTCCTCGTGGGGCCCATGGCGGTTGGAAAAACGACCATTGGTCGATTGCTTGCGCGCGAACTGAGCCTGAAATTTATCGATTCAGATCAGGAAATTGAGAGGAAGGCAGGCGCTGCAATATCCTGGATCTTTGATGTTGAAGGTGAGGACCGGTTTCGCGAGCGGGAAACCAATGTCATCGAAGAACTTACCTTGAGAGAAGGTGTGCTACTGGCAACGGGCGGTGGTTCCGTGCTGCGGGCGGAGAATCGTAAATGCCTGCAATCCCGGGGAGTTGTGGTATTTCTTGACACGTCTCTTGAAACACAAATCAAGCGGACCGAAAAAGACAAGAAACGACCGCTGTTGATTAACCAGGACCATCGGTCCGTATTGTCGGCGCTCAAAGATGCGCGCGAGCCGTTGTATACAGAGATCGCAGATTTCAGGATATTTGTCGGGGACAGCAATTCCCGAAAAACGGTGTCGAACATTCTCCGGCAACTCCAGGCCAACGACTTTCTTGAGGAATAGTCTGGTTGCAGCACGTAACGTTGGGCGTGGACGGTCATCTTCTCTGGGAAAAACACGGTGCTCCGAAACCGGATTCGATGCTGGAAAGTTTCAGGAATAAGGGCACGGGAAATGCAGGACGATAAACAAGCAATTCATCAAGCAAACGGTAAGGCATGCGACCATAAATGGTTGTTGCCAACAACAACGAATGAGTGAAGGTTAATAGTCGTGGAAACTGTGGATCTTGACCTTGGCGAGCACACCTACGCCATACACATCGGCGCCGGGCTACTGAACAACGCGCAACTGTTACGCTCTACCATCAAGGGTGAAAAAGTTTTTGTGGTGAGCAACGAAACTGTTGCCGCCCTTTACCTGGAAACCCTGCTGGCCAGTCTCGAAGGGCTTAACGTAACGTCCCTCCTATTGGCCGATGGAGAGCAATATAAGACGCTTGAGACACTTAACCTGATCTATACCGGACTGCTGGAAAACAAGCACAACCGTAGCACGACCATCGTCGCGCTCGGAGGCGGGGTTGTTGGCGATACCGCAGGTTTTGCAGCGGCTACTTATCAGCGGGGAGTAGAATTCATTCAGATCCCAACGACCTTACTCGCACAGGTCGACTCCTCGGTAGGCGGGAAAACGGCGGTCAATCACCCGATGGGAAAGAACATGATCGGGGCGTTTCACCAGCCTCAGGCGGTCTATATTGATACCGACACACTGAAAAGCCTGCCGCCCAGAGAACTGGCTGCGGGATTTGCGGAAGTGATCAAGCATGGGGCATTGGCAGATGCGAATTACTTTGCCTGGCTTGAAGAGAATGTCGAAGCACTGCTTGCCCTCGACGATGAGTTGATCGGCTATGCGGTCAAACGCAGTTGTGAGATCAAAGCCGCTATCGTTTCCAGGGACGAAAAGGAACTCGGTATCCGCGCCCATCTGAATTTCGGCCACACTTTTGGTCATGCGATTGAAAACCATCAAGGCTATGGCAAATGGCTGCACGGCGAAGCAGTTGCGACAGGTATGGTCATGGCCGCCGATCTATCCATGCGGCTTGGATTGATCACACAGGACATCGCTTCGCGCATCAGGCAGCTGATATCAGACTTCAACTTGCCTGTCTGTCCACCGGCAGATCTCTCGGCGGCGCAAATGATCGAATTGATGCGAGTCGATAAGAAAGCGAATGATCAGGGCATTCGATTTGTACTCCTCGAGTCACTCGGCTGCGCGCAGGTGGTTGACGGTGTAGAACTGTCACTGTTGCATGACACACTGGAGCGGCGGGACGGCCTGTGTGAACTCTGAGAGGATCAGGTGCGTCTCAGCGCCACATCGAGGTTGATATGCAGAAAGATCAATAAATGAGGCTCTCTTATTCCATTAATAGATATTCCCGTGACCGGATGCGCACCGTTTATTACCGCTAGTCAGTTCGGCAAGGTGTTCTGGCGGTGTATTCAGCAATAATGGCAAAAAAGCGTGTGGCGGGTTACGTCTACTTGTTCACGTTGAATCGCAACTAAGGTAGTTAAGAACATGATTTTTATTGATATTTAGAGACTATTCTTTTAAGGTTCTGAGTTAGTTGGAGCAGGCACAACAAGACCTGCCATGAGTATCTGTAGGAGACAATAATGACTCAAGGGTTTCTCCCAAAAACAATTTTCATTCTCGTTTTTACCGGGTTGTTAAGTGCTTGTGGCGGCGGTAGTGGCGGGTCCAGTAGTGGAGTTGGTGGCACAGGTGGTGGTTCAGGTACCACAGCGCCGCCTCCTGCACCCACTCTGACATTGTCGTTGGTGGACGGTGCCGGTGCCGCTGCAACCCAGGTTAACGGCAATGAAAGTATTACCGTGCGCGCTGTTTTCGCAAATTCTGCCGGTGATGCCGTATCGGGTGCAGTCATAACATTTAATTCCTCAATCGGTCAGCTATCTCCCGCGAGCGGCACGGCGCTGACAGATTCATCCGGTGTTGCGACAATTACCCTGGGTGCTGGTACCCAGGCCGGAGCCGGTACAGTCTCGGCAGAGTCGAGTGTCGATGGTGTTGCGGTTACCGGTGACGCTGTCGGTTTCCAGACTGATGGTCTCGGAAACAACGTCGGTTCTGCTAACTTCACAGTCACTCTGGCGCTGACGACCCCGAACACCACGCAGACGATTTCCAGAAGTAACGCAGGCACCGCCACAGTAACACTGACGGACACATCCGGTGGCACAACCAATACCGATGGTGCGCTGGTTGAATTTACCGTGAGTAACGGTGAGTTGCCGACCAATGCGACCTTTATCAGCGGTAATACGGCGAGTGTCAGTGTGCTTGCTGGCACGGTTCCTGGTTCCGGACAGCTTGCAGCAACCATTACGGTTGGTGGGCAGTCATTACAGGCAGATAACGTTGTTTTCATCTCGCTTGGTGACAGTGTGCCGTCAGTGGTCCTGACTGTACCTGGTGGAGTAGCACCAGGGCCAACAGCCAGTACCCCGGTTGCCGGAGCAGTCACCAGTGCCAGCCCGGTGGTCGTCACCGCGACGGTGCGTGACCGTTTTAATGCGCTTGTCCAGGGGGCGGTAGTCAATTTCGCGCTAACCGGGGATGGCAGATTGAGTCGCATGAGCAATATTACCAACGTAAGCGGCGAGGCTACTACGTCGTTGCTCGCGGGTACCGCGCAGGGATTTGGACAGATTACAGCAAGCACCAGTGTTGGCGGATTTACCGCAAACTCCGACGCTGACAATGTGATTACCTTTGAGACGGATGGTGATGAACCATTTACCGGTGAGGGTTCCAGCAATCTTTCAATCGTTATCGGTTTGGATACGGATGGTGATCTGACTGATGCCGGGGAGTTGTCTATTGATGCAGCGACGCCGGGGATATTGTTTGCGACCGTTACCCAGGCAGATAGTTCGCCTGCACCGAATACGGTGGTCAGGTTTTCCATTGGCGAGGTCGGTGACTTGTTTCCAGCCAACGGAACGGCGCTAACCAACAGCAACGGTTTGGCGAGTGTCGCGTTAACGGCAGGTTCTGAACCAGGCGCTGCAACCGCAACTGCCGCGGTGGTAATTGGCACGAGTACCTTTAACACCAGCAGCCTGAATTTTTCAACACTGGGCAACGCCGGGGATGCGGTTATCGTTATCGGATTAATCTTTAACGACGCGACGCCGGGTAATGGCAGCAACATCATTACCTCATCGGAATCCGCTACCATCGGGGTCACGGTTGAAGATGACGCCGGCACTAACCTGCCTAACCGGACTGCGATTGTGACCACGACGCTTGGAACAGTGAGCATTAACGGCAGTACACCGGCTTCGACTGCAACGGCCATTACGGACTCCAACGGTCAGATCACAGTCAGTCTCGCCGCAGGGGCGACCTTTGGAAGTGGCACCGTATCTGTCACGGTTGGAGATACTACCGAGGTCGTACAATTCGACGTCGGCGTGGACGGATTGCAAATTGGTACCTGTACAGGCGGTACCGGACCCACTGATTGCTCGACCGGGACGACCTTCACTCCCGGTATTCTGTCGATATCAACGTCACCACTATCTGCCGGTGGCACCTCGACCGTATCGTTGGTTGTAGTAGATGCTAACCAGGTCGTCGTACCAAATATTCAAATTGCATTCAGCACAGTTTGCGGTGGACAAACGCCGACACTTGCTGAGATCTCTGAAACTCTGTCCTCAAACAGCCAGGGCGTGGTCACCGCGACTTATCTTGCGACTGGTTGCGTCGGTGCTGATGAAATCACCGCGACGGAATCCAGTGCTGGACTGATTGCGAGAGGCACGATCAACGTGCTGACGGCAACCATCGGCTCAATCAGGTTCGATTCTGTCAATCCCCAGAATATCCAGATAAAAGGAACCGGCACCAGCAGCGCCAGCGTGATTTTCCAGGTTCTGGATGTCCAGGGTGGATTTGTCGAAGATGCCACCGTGAGCTTTGAGTTAACAACTAATGTAGGTGGCTTGTCACTGGTTTCGTTAACCGGATTGACTGGTGCTGAAGGTAAGGCGACTGCCACGGTGAATGCCGGCTTGATCCCAACAACCGTGCGGGTACGCGCGAGTGTCATTGTTGATGGCAACAGCGACGGGGATACCGATGACCCGGAAGACTTCACTCTGGAGACGCTCTCTGATGGTCTGTCGGTGAATACCGGTGTTCCAGACCAGAACAGTTTCTCCATCTCCTCGTCAGGCCTGAATATAGAAGGTGAGATATTTGATGGCACGACTTCCGGTATCACGGTGAGACTGGCGGATGCATTCAATAACCCTGTACCCAACGGCACCACCGTGCAGTTCAGGACAGAGTATGGATCGATTCAGTCTTCCTGCAACACTGTGAGTGGCGCGTGCTCCGTCACGTTGCAATCCCAGGAACCGCGCGCGCCAACGAATCCTAATTCGGTGTTACGCAATCTGTTTACCGACAGTTGCCCGACTGCCTTGATTATCGATGAGACAGTTGCTGTTGCGACGGTACCGGCCACTGATGCGACCACGGACTATGTTCCACAATCCATTTTGCGTGTCGAGACTACAGGCGACGTGCGCCTGGTTGAAAACACGGATTACACGGTGGCTGCCGATGGCATCGAGTGTATTACCGGAGCGTGCTCCGGTGCCCTTAACCTACGTATCACGTACACACGTAAGTACCTCGACGAAGTGGGTGCCGGTGATGGCTTGAACAGTCCGACGACACCCGCGATTGGTGCAAGTCCGGGTTCAGCAACGACCCCGTTTGTCGCCCGTACGGGTGTCCCGTGCCGAGCCGCGTCGCGCAGTCCCTCGACAGTTACAGCCGGGTATCGTGGTGGACTGGGTCAATTATACGGTGGCCGATCGACTATCCTGGCGTTCGCCCAGGGTGAGGAAAGTTTCGTCGACACCAACGGTAATGGCCAATACGATTTCAACGAGTCCTTCGTCGACCTCCCCGAAGCGTTTCATGACATCAACGAGGATGATGTTTTTGGTAATGGAAATCCGGCGACACCGAATGACGCATCCCGGAATGCCACGGTCGCTACCTGTTACGGGCCGCAGTCTCCGCTGACCACTCCGCCGATTACCGAGAGCCTGTGTTATCAGGTGGGTGGCGACGAGGAGGAGTTTATTGATTTTGGTGATAATGATGCCACTAACAACCTCAAGGATCTGGACGGGTTGTTCAATGCCGGTAACGGTATTTACAACGGTACGCTCTGTCCGGCTGCCATCAGTAGTCGCACCGATACGTGTAATAACGGTAGTGACCCCTGCGATCAGGCGACCGAGCAATACTGTACCCGGGATCTGATCAACATTCGCCGTGATATCACAATCGTGATCTCGGATTCCAGTGCCTTCTTCAGCCTTCGTGAAGCGAGTACAGGTGAATTCATCTCGAGCGTGAATATTGCCGGTGGTCCCACCAACACGTTTACAGCGAACCAGTCAGTGACTGCCAATGACGGCGTGACGGTATACACTGCTGGTAACCCATTTAATGTCGGCTCTGGGGACACTCAGGTTAGACAGGGAATTGGTGAAACCGTATCACTTACGTCGCGCTATAGTGGTGTCGTCGTGGATATCTCGGATCAGTTCAATGGGCGCCTCTCGACGGGCTCCCAGATTGCTGTCAATTCCGGCGATGGTGGTTGTCTGATTTCGAACTCTCCCGGGGGTTCGTTGACAGACTCGAACACCGGAAACTTTACCCAAACGTTTATCTCTCTGGCGGAGAACACGAATCCCACTTCGGGTAGTGCTGCAGTGACAATCACGGCGACGACCAATAAAGGCATCGTCTCTCAATTATCGTTTACCTGTACCCATTAGGGTTTAGCTCCAAAACAAAAAAACGGCGCATGCGCCGTTTTTTTTCGTTACTTTTTTCAGGGTAGCTGTGTCGACCCCATCAGGTCCCGGTCAATTTCCCGGGCGACTTCACGACCCTCATTAATTGCCCTGACCACCAGATCCTGACCGCGCCGACAATCAGCGGCGGCATAAACCCGGGGTACACTGGTACGATAATTTACTTTATCTGCCTGGAAGTTACCTCGGTCATCCAGGTCCATACCAAGAGACTCATTAATGTAGTGTTCAGGCTGAATAAATCCCATAGACAGGAAAATCAGATCTGCTTCCCAGGTCTTCTCAGAACCGGGAATTTGCTGGAGCTGATCGTCCACGTCGATGGTCACGACACCCTTAAGGTGGCCAGATTCATCGCGCAGGAACTCAACACTCATCACCGAGAAGACTCGTGGATCATTACCGTGTTTTTGCGCCGCTTCTGCGTGACCGTAATCAACGCGGTAAATGCGTGGCCAAAGTGGCCATGGATTATTGGCTGCCCGGTCCAGCGGTGGTTTAGGTAACAGTTCGAAATTAACCAGAGATTTACAACCATGGCGAAGCGCGGTGCCGATACAGTCGGTCCCGGTATCACCACCCCCAATGACGATAACGGATTTGTCTTTAGCAGAAATATATTGCCCGTCCTCGTGATTTGAATCGAGCAGGCTCCTGGTATTCGCAGTCAGAAATTCCATTGCCAGGTGCACGCCCGGACCATCGCGTCCCGGAATAGGCAGGTCTCGCGCAACCAGTGCACCGGTGGCCAGCAGCAGTGCATCGTTTTCGGCAATCAGTTGCTGAACATCAACCGTATTACCAACGTCGGCGTTAAGTTCAAACTCGACGCCTTCGTCACGCAGCAACTTAACACGTCGCTCGACAATTCCCTTATCGAGTTTCATATTCGGAATGCCATACATAAGCAGTCCACCAGGGCGATCCGCCTTCTCATAGACAGTCACTTTGTGTCCCGCCTGGTTGAGCTGTGCGGCTGCTGCCAATCCGGCTGGACCAGAGCCAACCACCGCAACGGATTTGCCTGTTCGCCTGGCAGGTGGCGCCGCAACGACCCAGCCCTCATCGAAGCCGCGATCAACGATCGCACACTCGATATTCTTGATCGCAACGGGAGGATTCGTGATCCCGAGTACACAGGCACCTTCGCAGGGCGCCGGGCAGACCCTGCCGGTAAACTCTGGAAAATTGTTGGTTTTATGCAGCCGGTCCAGGGCATCACGCCAGCGACCGTTGTAGATCAGATCATTCCACTCGGGAATCAGATTATAAACCGGACAACCATCGTTGGACTGGCAGAATGGCACACCACAATCCATACACCGTGCACCCTGTGTTTGCAGGTGTTGTGTATCATGCGTGGTGTAGATTTCCTGAAAATCAATGAGGCGCTCGGAAGCGTCGCGATACGGCTCGACCTCTCGCTCAAACTCCTTGAAACCTGTGGGTTTTCCCATTTCGTGTTCCCTAAGATCCAACGGCTGTGGCGAGCGTTTGCTCTGTTGCCAACTCGTTAAGTACGCGCTTGTAATCGGTTGGCATAACCTTGACGAAGTTGCTGAGCTCTGCAGACCAGTTGCTGAGAATGTGTTTGGCGACGGTTGAATCCGTGAATCTTGCGTGTTTTTCGATCATGGATTTAAGCTCGATAATGTCGGTATCGGACTGTACGCTTTCCAGGAGAAAAGTCTCCGTGTTGCAAAGCTTCTCGAAATCCTTGTTCTTGTCCCATACATAAGCGATACCACCGCTCATACCAGCGCCAAAATTCCTGCCAGTAGGGCCGAGAACGACTACTCGTCCACCGGTCATGTATTCGCAGCCATGATCGCCAATACCTTCGATGACGGCGGTTGCGCCACTGTTTCTGACACAGAATCTTTCTGCCGCGATACCACGAAAGTAAGCTTCGCCGGACGTGGCACCGTAAAGAACGACATTTCCGATTAGAATGTTTTCCTCGGCGGCAAATGAACTTTGTTTTGGTGGATAGATGATGATCTTGCCACCAGATAAACCTTTGCCTACATAGTCGTTGGCATCGCCTTCTACTTCAAGGGTGATTCCAGACGCGAGCCATGCGCCCAGGCTTTGACCAGCAGACCCGTTGAGTTTGATATGTATTGTGTCATCGTCAAGCAATGCGCCATTGGTTGCCCTGGCGACTTCATGGGACAACATCGTGCCGACAACCCTGTTGGTGTTCACGATCGGCAATTCGATGTTAACTTTCTCTCCTCGCTTGATGGCCGGTTGCGCCTGGCGAATAATCTCATTGTCCAGCGCGGCATCGAGACCGTGATCCTGGGCCCGGGTCTGATAAACCTCGGTGCCTTCATAAACAATCTTTGCGGGTGTGAGAATACCCGTAAGATCGAGCCCACTGGACTTCCAGTGTTTGATGGCTTTATTAGTGTCGAGCATATCGACACGACCGATCATCTCATTGACTTTTCGGAATCCGAGGTCTGCCATGATAAGCCGGAGTTCTTCTGCAACCATAAACAGGTAGTTGACCACATGCTCCGGACTGCCGGAAAATTTTGCGCGAAGCTCGGGGTCCTGAGTCGCGATTCCAACCGGGCAGGTGTTCAGGTGACATTTACGCATCATAATACAACCCAGAGTCACAAGCGGCGCGGTCGCGAAACCAAATTCCTCTGCACCCAACAAAGCCGCAATGGCGACATCGCGACCAGTTTTTATCTGTCCGTCGGTTTGCACGACAACGCGTGAACGAAGATTGTTCATCACCAGGGTCTGATGCGTCTCCGCCAGACCCAGTTCCCAGGGCAACCCGGCATGCTTGATGGAAGTCAGGGGGGATGCGCCTGTTCCCCCATCGTGACCCGCGATGACAATGTGATCCGCCTTGGCTTTGGTAACACCTGCGGCAATTGTACCAACGCCGATTTCGGAGCCGAGCTTAACGCTGATCCGGGCGGCGGGGTTGCTGTTTTTCAAGTCATGAATCAGTTGCGCAATATCCTCGATGGAATAGATATCGTGATGTGGCGGTGGACTGATCAGCCCGACGCCGGGCGTCGAATGTCGGATGCGGGCGATGGTCTTGTCAACTTTTGGTCCCGGAAGTTCGCCTCCTTCTCCTGGCTTGGCACCCTGGACGATTTTGATTTGAAGTTCGTCAGCATTGGCCAGGTACCAGATCGTGACGCCAAAGCGGCCGGATGCTACCTGCTTGATCGCAGACCTTTTCGAATTGCCATTGGCCATGGTTTCGAAACGAATGGGGTCTTCACCACCTTCACCTGTGTTGGACTTACCGCCAAGCCGATTCATGGCGATCGCGAGTGCTTCATGGCTTTCGGCAGAAATGCTTCCGAAGCTCATCGCCCCTGTACAAAATCGTTTGACTATTTCTGAGGCTGCTTCCACCTCGTTCAGCTCGACCTTTGATCCTTCCTTGAATTTGAACAAACCGCGCAATGTCGCCCGGCCAGCGGCCTGCTCGTTTGCGTGTCTGGAAAATTCCCAATAGGCATCGCGATCATTGGTGCGCGCAGCGACCTGCAGATTGGCAATGCTGGTTGGATCCCACATGTGGGTATCGCCACCGTTTCTCCAGTGAAAATCACCCGGATTGGGTAACACAGGAATCAGGTTGGTGGGTCGGGCCGGGTAGCCCAGCTCATGTCGTTGCAGCATTTCCTGATACAACACCTCAAAATTGACACCCTGCACTCGACTGGGTGTGCCGACAAAACACTTCTCGATGATCTCATCAGCCAGACCGACGGCCTCGAATATCTGTGCGCCCTTATAGCTTTGCAGCGTCGAAATTCCCATTTTTGCCATGACCTTCAAAATTCCCTTGGCAACCGCCTTGCGATAGGCCTGGACAATAGCGTCGGGATTGTCGTAGTCACTGCCCAACAAGCCATCAATCTGTGCCTGCTGAAGCGCTTCGAAAGCCAGATAAGGATTGATGGCATCCGCACCGTAACCAATGAGCAGACAGTGCTGGTGGACCTCACGAGCTTCACCGGTCTCGAGTACGATGCCGATTCTCGTTCGTTCATGTCTTGCGACCAGATGATGATGTACTGCGCCACAGGCGATCAGGGATCCCAGGGCAACGCGGCTCCGGGAGATTTTTCTGTCGGACAGTATGATCAGGGAATAGCCTTGCTCGATGGCGGTCGACGCCTGTGCGCAGATATCATCAAGTGCACGGCGCATAGCATCAATGCCTTCGCTGCGCTCAAAAGTTATATCAATCAGGCAACTGCGCCAGCCCCGATGATCCATGTTTTTGAGCGTCGACAGTTCCCGGTTGGTCAGGATTGGATGGTCGAGGTGTAGTCGATGGGCATGTGCTTCGCTGGTTTCAAGCAGATTGCCTTCAGGCCCGATAAAGCAGGCGAGCGACATGACGACCTCCTCGCGAATTGAGTCGATCGCGGGATTGGTAATCTGGGCAAACAACTGTTTGAAATAGTCGTAGGTCATGCGTGATTTATCAGAAAGGCAGGCCAGTGCTGAATCATTGCCCATTGAGCCCAGCGGATCCCGAGCCTCGGTAACCATTGGTAAAAGCATGAATTGCATGGTTTCAACGGTGTAACCAAAGGCCTGCATACGCGGCAGCAGGGTGTCGGAAACGAAGCCGTGGTCATCCTCTGAATTGGGAATTTCCGCCAATTCCAGTTTCTGGTTGGCTAACCAGTCTGCATAGGGGCGCCTGGCCGCAATCTCATGTTTCAGCTCCTCGTCAGGAATCAGCCGACCGGCTTTAAAGTCAATCAGGAACATTTTTCCGGGTTGCAGTCTGCCTTTAATTTTGACATTTTCCGGGGCGACCGGCAGTACGCCGACTTCAGACGCCATGATGACCTTGTCGTCGTGGGTAACATAATACCGGCTCGGGCGGAGACCATTCCGGTCGAGCACGGCGCCGATTGCGTTGCCGTCGGTGAAAACGATCGAGGCGGGTCCGTCCCAGGGTTCCATCAATGCTGAATGAAATTCGTAGAAGGCTTTTTTACTGGCAGGCATGTTGTCGTCTGATTGCCAGGCCTCAGGGATCATCATCATCACAGCTTCAGGCAGCGATCTGCCGGAGAGCAGCAGGAACTCAAGTACGTTGTCAAATGTCCCGGAATCAGAGAAGTCCGGTTCGACAATAGGGAACAACTTACTGAGGTCGTCGCCAAAAAGCTCCGAGGAAACGACACCCTGGCGAGCCGTCATCATATTCTTGTTGCCTCGCAGGGTGTTGATTTCGCCGTTATGACTCATGTACCGATTGGGTTGCGCCCGATCCCAGGAGGGGAATGTATTGGTGCTGAAGCGTGAATGCACCATAGCCAGATGGCTCTCGTAGCGCTCGTCTTCAAGATCACAGTAAAAAGGAAAGAGCTGGCCTGGGGTCAGCATGCCTTTGAAAACAATTACCTTCGGAGACAGGCTGCAGGCATACAGCATCTGAGGTTGCGTCAGCTCAGAGTTTCGGCGCAGTTCTTCCATCATGCGCTTGCGGATAATGTAAAGGGCACGATCGAATGCGCCTTCAGGATCAGTTGTGCCAGCATCAATACCGGACGCGACGAACAGCTGTTCTATTTCCGGCATGGCCGCCCTCGCGGCTGGTCCGACATCTGCTTTGTCCGGGTCTGTGGGCACAGCGCGGAAACCCAGAAAAATCTGACCTTCTTCAAAGATAATCCGCTGTATGACCTCACGGCACACAACACGTTCGCTTTCCAGTTGCGGAAGGAACAGGTTACCCACGGCATATCTTCCCGGCGCTGGCAATTCAATACCGAGCATGTCTGAAATCTTCTTGAAAAAGGAGTGTGGCATTGAAGTCAGGATGCCGGCTCCATCGCCAGTGTTTTCCTCAAACCCGCAGCCACCCCGATGGTCCATACGAGAATTCACATGATAGGCGTCCTGCAATATCTCATGACTCGCGACACCTTTTATGTGCGCGACGAAGCCTACTCCACAGGAATCTTTTTCGTTGGCCGGATCGTAAAGCCCGTGGCTTTCGGGAAATCCCAGCCTGCCATCAATTCTCTTATTATTCATTGGCTCTCTCTTTTCACATTCGACGCACATTTCCAGACATTCCTGTCACCGCACGACAGACTGTGCGGTTATGCGAGGGTCACAGACCCGGCGCAGCTCAGCAGGGAAGTTCCTGCAGCCGACTGTGTTTACTACTTACAACTTATAGTCCCATTTCGTGCAGCCACATCGGGCCAACCAGGGAAAGCATGGACTGGCGCTCTGGCATACTGACGCTCGCCTTACCAGAGTTTACCTACCTTCCTGAGGGTCGAAAACAATACCATTAGCCGCCCGAATGTCAATAGTATAGGCACACACCGCGCCGATAGTTTATTCGCTAAGTTGTTGAAAATAAATGAATATTGAAACATGGAGTTTTGATGGAAATTTGATTCTGGTGTTCAGAGGTGTCGCAGAAAGCTTTCCGGGTCGTTCAGGAACGCGCGCGTAATTGCGACATGCTCGACATCCTGCCACGCGATTTGCGCTATTGGCTGGTGATCAAAACTCAAGATCGAAGCATCCTTAAACGCCATCAGAATCGGTGAGTGGGTCGCGATGATAAACTGGCACCGTTGCGCGACGCTGTCTTTGATAATCGAGAGCAGCGACAACTGATGGATCGGGCTCAAGGGAGTTTCCGGCTCATCAAGCAGGTACAGGCCGCCTGGATGAATCCTTTGCTGGATGACATTCAGGAACCATTCGCCGTGAGACCGCCCATCTGGATTCTCACCGTAGCGTTTTTCGAGTGAAGCTTTCTGTCCCCGCATTGCCCCGGTGGCCAGTTGTTGTGCGTAGCCATCGAGGGTGTCTTCGTAGTGTGCTTCGAGGTGGGAAAGCTCCAGCATCTGTTGCTTGACCGTGCGCGTAAATCCAATGGCGTCTTCAGCGCGGAAAAATAGCTTGATTCGCGGATTGTGAGCCCTTGAAAAGCGCATGGCTCGTGCCAGCTGTTGCTGCCCGGCAAGCGCATCATCCAGGTTGACGTCAGTCCGGCCAATGGTGGGGCAGCGGAGGCCGCAGGCGATGGTTTCCAGCAAAGTAGATTTGCCGCTTCCATTTTCGCCGACAAAAAATGTCACCGGTGCTAAAAAATCAAGGCTATCCAGGGCTTCGATTGCCGGGACATTAAAGGGGAACTCGTCGGGAAGGGCGTTGGCGGAGGTGATCTGCAAGGATTTCAGGTAGAGCATGTCGGGCACTTTATCATTTCTCAATAGGCGCGTCTGATATGCACTAAAGCCAATCGGGCGAAAGCTGAATTGAGGGGTCAGGCGCCCCGTTTAAATGAGCGTGGTTGAAGCCGGGAGGGATTGATATAATCGCCGCCTTTCTCAGCGTGCACGGAAAAATCACCCAAAGTAGAATAGCTTACTTAACATTGAACCGGGTTGTTTCGCAGAAGGTGCAGTGGTTCCTTTCCTACGCGGCTTGCGGCTCTCCGAGCTTCCCTCACTTGGTCGAAAGCCCCTGCGGGTCTTTCTCCACGCGCTCGGCGCTTCGCCTAAAGGCTGCGGAAAGGAACCACTGCACCTTCTGCTAAAGTCTTCGAAATGGCACTTCGAACGACGGAATTTGCTTAAGTAAGTGCCATTCACTCAAAGTAAAGGTCTTAGGAATCTATGAAAACACCAGTAAAAATCGCAATTACAGGCGCTGCAGGTCAAATCAGCTACTCGTTGCTGTTTCGGGTTGCGGCAGGGCAGATGCTGGGCGAAGACCAGCCGGTTATTCTCCAGTTGCTGGAAATACCACCGGCCATGGATGCGTTGAAAGGCGTGGTCATGGAACTGGACGATTGTGCATTCCCGCTCGTGACGGAAATCATAGCGACCGATAATCCGGATGTGGCGTTCAAGGAAGCTGACTTTGCGTTGCTGGTGGGCTCCAGACCGCGAGGCCCGGGTATGGAGCGAAAAGATCTTCTGGAAGCGAATGCGCAAATCTTCTCGGTTCAGGGAAAGTCTATTAACGACCACGCCTCCAGTGATATCAAAGTGCTCGTTGTAGGAAATCCGGCGAACACCAACTGCCTGATCGCACAACGAAACGCACCGGATATCAATCCAAACCAGTTCACGGCGATGACCCGGCTCGATCACAATCGCGCGGCAACCCAACTGGCACAAAAAACCGGCAAGCACGTCAGCGATGTAAAAGGTCTTGCCATTTGGGGCAACCACTCCGCCACGCAATATCCTGATATTTCTCATGCATCCGTCGCGGGAAAATCCGCCATGGCTCTGGTTGATCAGGCCTGGATCGAGGATGACTTTATTCCCACTGTGCAGCAACGCGGCGCAGCCATAATCAAAGCCAGGGGTCTGTCGAGTGCGGCTTCTGCCGCGAATGCCGCCATTGACCATATGCATGACTGGGCGCTGGGCAGCGACGGAGAGATCGTCAGCATGGGTGTTTACGCCGATGGCAGCTACGGGATCCAGGAGGGATTGATTTATTCCTTTCCCTGTACCTGTACCAACGGTGCCTGGCAAATTGTTCAGGGCCAGGAAATTAGCGAATTCAGCCGGTCGCGCATGACTGAAACGGAAAATGAGCTTGCCGAAGAAAGAGACGCGGTGAAGCACCTCTTGCCCGGTTAATCGATCATGTTAGTGCGCGTCATTCTGTGCTGGTTACTACTGGCGATGGTGAGTTGCGGGTCAGGCCAGGAGCTGACAACCTTGCCGTCCGGGGCAAGGATACTGGCGTTCGGCGACAGCCTGACGTTTGGCATTGGCGTCCCGGCAGACCAGAGCTACCCCGCGGTGCTTGCAGAACTGACTGGATTCGAGGTCGTCCGCTCCGGAGTCCCGGGTGAAATCTCCGCCGTCGGTCTACGCCGCTTACAGAGCGTACTGGACGAGACATCACCGGCATTGGTCATCATCTGTCACGGTGGAAATGATGTACTGCGGCGACTCCCTGTGAACCAGACGGCCGCCAATCTCGAATCGATGATCCGCATTGTGCAAGGGTCTGGTAGTCAGGTGGTTGTGCTTGCAGTACCGAAGCCGGGCATTTTTCCTGCCTCATATAGCTACTACGACCGGCTCGACCAGCTAACCGGAGTTGTTGTGGAGTACGATCTGATTCGCGATCTGCAAATGGACGCCAGTATGAAATCGGACCCGATTCACTTCAATCGGCAGGGTTACCGGAAGATGGCCCAGGTGGTCCATGATTTGCTGGTGACTAAAGGCGCGATCCCGGCGTCGCCAACAGCAGGATAGCGGGGTCATTGCCTGGGTTCACGATGTGTATTTCCCCCGCGGACAAAGGGACGTAGCAAGCAGACTCAGCCGGCAACATAACACCATTGATACAACTGCGCCCGTGCACACCGATGAGCAGGGAGTAACAATGCGCAAGTACAGTCCGTGTTGAGCCCGGGGCCATGACAAAACGATCGACACAGAATTCCTCGAAGTCAGCGATGCGGCAATCGTCAGGCATTTGTGCTGGCAGGTCTTCAGGAGCAAGGATTATTGTTTCCAGTGCCTTCTCTGTGTCCCAGCCATCCTGGGTCAACACCTTCTGGGCGAACGATAGAATGTAGCGCTCGTAATGAGGCGTCTGGAACTCAATAACGCGCACACCGTGCTGGAGCGCGTGCGGAGTGTGTGGTTGCACCTGCACAACATCGCCTGTCTTGAGGGCTCTGACAGACGTAAATGTGTGCATGGTCAGGCGTAGCTGTTGCTCACGCTGAATCAGTTCACTCGAAATGTGTCGATGCCACGCCTGTAATTCAGAGACCGGTACAACCTGTTCAGGAAGGTACTGGTGGCGCTTGCGTTGCAGATCCAGTTGTCTGTCAATCTCTTTCCGGATCACCTGATAATCATTTACGGCAGACAGGTAAGCCTTTTTAAACGCCGCATCGTCGTCGTATGCCGCCATTTTCTCCGGACTGAAACCGTAACGAATTTCTCCATAGCCATCCGGCCATGCAATTTTATCAATGTGCGTGACCACATAGATTTCCCGTTTGGCCGCGTGCGCCTCAAAATACAGATCGCCATAAACTTCATCGGGATGAGGATCGAGAATCTTCAACAACACTGGCGTCAGATCCACATCACCCACGACAATGTGCTGGAATACGTCAAGTATCCACGGCAGTGGGGTTCCCTGTACCGTGCACACACCTCGCTGTTCGATACCGGTGTACCAGACTTCCTGGCCCCATGGCTTTGCAATGTGTACTGGATCGAGCATCAACGGCAGCGTCATGTCCACGGAACTTAAATTAAGAGAATCAACCAGGGTAAGGTAGGCTTCCCCGGGATCGCCGGTCGAAATTGCCTCCAGCGTTTGGCGGAGTTTTTGTGGTTCTGAAGTGAATGCTGTCTGCAGCAAATGGCGACTACCGAGACACAAAATGCCGAGACGTTCAGTATTGCCCTCGCCAGTATAGGTATCGCAGTGATCGTATTCGAAATACAGGCAGCTGGTCGCCTCACTATCGCGGATGGCCTGGATTTCCAGGGAGGGGTTAGTGATTTGTCCCAGTGAATTGATCATAAGTCGTCGGTATGCCCACCTTCATCAGCGGGGCTACTATTCCAGAAAGCCGACAAAAATACGAGGTCCGATTATGGCTAGTAACGTCCGGCTGGCCGACATAAGATTTGTGCCATGAATGAAAAACAAACTGCGGCGTTTGAAACCGCACGCCAATCGCGAGACCCCAGATTCGATGGGCGCTTTTTTATTGCGGTTAAAACAACCGGTGTTTATTGTCGCCCGGTCTGTCGTGTGAAAATTCCGAAACCCGAAAATGTTGTTTTTTATCCGACCGCAGCAGCTGCGACCGAGGCTGGTTTTCGTCCCTGTTTGCGGTGCCGTCCGGAAGCGTCCCCCGGCACACCTGCCTGGCAGGGGACATCAACGACAGTCACCAGGGCGCTTCGTCTGATTGGCGAAGGTGCGATGGACGATCAGGGTGTCAATGAAATGAGTGATCGGCTCGGGGTGACACCACGACATCTGGGGCGCTTGTTCCAGGAGCATCTGGGTGCTTCACCGATTACCATCGCACAGACGCGTCGACTGCAGTTCGCCAAGCGGTTGGTGGATGAAACCAGCCTGAGCATGACTGAAATCGCTTTTAGTTCCGGATACGGTAGTGTGCGTCGCTTCAATGATCACTTTCGGAAAGTATACGCAAGATCACCGGGTAGTCTGCGAAAAAAACGAGTGACCGAAGAGGGTGGCGCGTTTTCCATCAAGCTGTCTTATCGGCCTCCCTTTGATTTTGCTGCCCTGCTTGAATTCCTCTCCGTCAGGGCGATACCGGGTGTTGAATTCACATCAGAACGTTGTTATGTCAGGACAATCGTCGTTGACAACAAGCCCGGGCGAATTTCGATCAGCAATGATGCGTCGGTGAACGCCTTAAACTGTAAAATTGATGTCGATGACTCGCGGCAACTGATTCGCGTCGTTGATCGAATAAAACGTTTGTTTGACCTGAATGCAATCCCTGAGGAAATAACAGGCAGGTTAAGCGCGGACAAGCAGCTGGCGAGGCTCGTTGGTCGCCATCCTGGCTTGCGTCTGCCAGGTTGTTGGGATGCATTTGAAATTACTGTCAGGGCAATCGTTGGCCAACAGGTGTCGGTCAAAGGCGCAACAACGGTCATGGGCAGAATTGCCCTGGCGTACGGTTCGCAAAGCAGTTACGGGTTACTGTTTCCCGGTCCCGAAGCGCTTAGCAAACTTGATCCCCATGATTTTCCCATGCCGGTAAAACGTGCGCAGGCGATTAAGCTGATGTCCGAGGCGGTGCTCGCCGGGGAATTGCAACTGGATGGCAGCAATCATGCCAGCGCACTGGTTGAACAACTGGTGGCCATCAAGGGTATCGGTCCCTGGACGGCACAATATGTCGCCATGCGTGCGCTCAATGACCCGGACGCCTTTCTTCAGGGTGACCTGGTGCTGCTAAAAGTAGCCCGGGAGAAACTGGGGATTGAGACCGAAAAAGAGCTGATCAATCGCGCAGAGGCCTGGCGGCCGTGGCGAGCCTATGCAGGTATGCATCTGTGGCGCAATGCGGGTTAGACAGGTAATCACATAAATTTCGTCAGGAGAATCCAGTGAACTATTGTTACATGCAATCACCAATCGGCGCGCTTCTTCTCGCTAAAGAGCAGGGCGGCCCACTCCAACTGATTGGATTTCCGTCAGGTAAGGGTAGGGTAGTACCGGCACCGGACTGGATTGAAACCCGCGACGGATTTGAACAGGTGATAACCCAGCTGGAAGAATATTTTCGCGGGCAACGAAAAGTATTTGATCTGGAACTTGCCCCCAGCGGGACTCCGTTTCAACGAGAAGTTCTGGATGCCTTGTGTGAGATCCCGTTTGGACACACGTGCACGTATCGAGACATTGCAGTCCGTATTGGTCGAGAGAAGGCAGTCCGGGCGGTCGGCGCAGCCAACGGCAGGAATCCACTGCCGATCGTCATTCCTTGTCACAGGGTCATAGGTGCTGACGGATCCCTGACCGGATTTGGTGGCGGACTCGACACCAAGAAATTCTTACTTGAGCTTGAATCCGGCTCCCAGGGAGAGTTGGCGCTCGCTTGAGCCTTTGTGCCTGTCAGGGTTGGTTGAGGCCGACCGGTGTCCCGAACTCATCATAGATAAATGTCACCGAGCGATATTTTTCCTTGCGCACGAGACTGCGAAAATTTTTCAGTGAATTGAACGGAATATCGGTTAACAGACTGTTGACCATAAATGCGGGTAATACTCCGGCTGGATCAACATATTGCACCCAGGTGAAGCGCAACATACCTGAGTCCAGGTTCTCAAGATAATACGATCCGTTAGCATCGATTATGCGCACATAGTCTGTATGTCCAATGTATTCTGGTTCGGAGAGCAGTTTCACCTCTATGATCTTGTCGTTGAGCTGGAGCACGGTTGCCCTAAATATTGCGTCCCGGGAAACGGCGGGGAATGGAAGTCTCGTTACCTGGTAGACATATTTTTCAAACTGACTGGTCTGATTGAGCACCGCGCTGGATTTGCATCTGTGCAACCAGCTGGCGCAGGCATCCGTATCGTTTAACAATGCGAGACTGCTGGCCTGGCTGGCCTGCAGTTCGACAATGCCTTTGAACGCATGATAGTTGCTGCCCCTTACCGGACGTGAATAGACCTTAATACCGTCGCGGTCCTTGCGCAGTTGCCAGGGTGGCTCCTCTGTATCGCTGGTGGCGGCTTTTCCAGGCACACCGAAAGAAACCAGGATCGCGAACAGTAAGCCGCACGGGCGACTGAATCTGCCAAACCGGGATTTCGGCTCAAAAATGGTTGTGGACACGGCCACTGCCTAATGTTCTGCAATGGAGTTTAGGACTTCAAAATATCCCGGGAAGGTTTTACGGGTACAGTCAGGATCCAGTATACAGATGGCCTCATTGCCGAGAGCGGCAAGGGATAACGCCATGGCGACACGGTGGTCACCGTAGGTCTCAATTGTCGCAGGCAAAATTTTGTTTGGCGGATCGATCACGATATAGTCACTCCCGGTTTCAATCACTGCCCCGAGCTTGCGCAACTCAGACGCCATAGCGTGCATACGATCGGTTTCCTTTACCCGCCAGTTGTAAATGTTACGGATAGTAGTTCTACCGCGAGCGAACAGGGCAACGCTCGCCAATGTCATCGCTGCATCGGGAATATGGTTAAGATCGATATCGATGCCTTTGAGCGGCGCGCTTTCCACCTCAATCCATTGATCGCTTCTGGAAACGCGTGCGCCCATCTTTTCTATGACATCGATGAATGCCAGATCGCCCTGGATGGAGTTTTTACCAATGCCATTGACACGCACTTTTCCGGAGATCGCACCGGCACCAAAAAAGTAAGATGCCGATGAAGCATCACCCTCTATCATGTAGGTACCGGGTGAGGAATAGCGTTGTCCCCCCGGGATATTGAAGGTTTTGTAGTCCAGATGCGTCGCCTGCACACCGAACAATGACATCATGTGCAGGGTGATATCCAGGTACGGTTTTGATACCTGATCGCCAACGACTTCGATCTGGCTGTCGTTGCGGGCCAGCGGAAGGCTCATCAGCAGTGAAGTCAGGAACTGGCTGGAAATACTGCCATCGATGGAGACGGGACCCCCGAGTATTTTCCCACCTTCGATACGCAGAGGTGGATAGCCAGGTTTGTCCATATACTGGATTGTCGCGCCAAGCGCCGTGAGTGCGTCGCCGAGGTGGTTGATTGGCCGCTCTCGCATATATTTGTCACCATCAACTTCAAAACTGCCAGGAACCAGCGCAAGCATCGATGTGAGTGGCCTGATCGCTGTGCCTGCATTGCCGAGGTTAAAGCGGGAATTAGCCGGTGTTTCGAATAATCCGCCATTTCCCTGTACACGACATTCAGCCCAGTCAGGACTGAGTTCGACGTTAATTTGCAGTTGGCGCAGGGCGTCCACCATGCGACTGGTGTCGTCGCTTTTCAGCAGGTTGGTCAGGCGTGTGTCACCACTACCGACCGCAGAAAGTAATAACGCACGGTTCGACAGGCTCTTTGATCCGGGCAGCGTTACTTCGCCCTTAACGGCGCTGATTGGCTTTAATGTGATGGAATCCATGAAACATGCTGGTGACTGCGGGCGCCTAGTATATTCCAGGAGGGCTGTTAACAGGAGTCAGACGGGTAAGAAATGTGGCTAAATCGGCCTCGACGACACGAATCGGGCCTGTAGCGGGTTCCTCCAGCAGAATTTCTCCGGTGCTATTGTGAACACTCAGGAAATACTCGGATTCTGGTTCGGTATTGGCAAAAAACAGAGTGAAAGGCTGGCGGTTTTTTTGCGTCATCATGTAGTGGCCAATCAGGTTGGCAACAAGTCGATCAAAGTCCTCCGGATTCCAAAGCTGGATAAGACTGACGTGGCCTTCCTCGCTTGCAGAAGGAAGGGTTCCCGACCAGTAGCTACCATAATAACTGCAAATGTCCGGATGGATGGGGGCATCTACTGCGTTGGCCAGCCCCGCGAATGACACGGGATTTTCCTGGAGGCAGGGGTACCAGCGCGTTTTGTCATCTTTCTCGGCTATCTCGCAAGGTGAACGCCACTCCGGGTCCAGATCGGCCATGAAACTGTCACAGCCAATATCCGGGTATTTGTCGATCAGCACTTTCAGTGCCTGGGTGACGTTGGTGTTCACGCGGGCTAAGGTTTGTGAGGGGGTCGCTCGCCAGGCTGAAATCCCCTCGGGAACATCAGCATGCGGGAGACCCTGCGCCGTTGATCTGGTGGAAGCTCCTTCAAGATGGCGACCATATTGGTTTGCAGCGTCGATTGGTATTCACCGGCCACCTTGTGTAGTCGCTCAAGCGACGCCCTCAGTGCTTCATCATCGAGTTCGGGTTGGTCGAGCAGGTCATTAAACTCTTTTCTCGCGGCGCGCATTTCTTCTCGCAGCGGTTGCACCACCGCCGTCTGTGCCTTCATGTTGGCGTGAATTTTCTCCCGGGTTGGTTCATCGAGATTCCGCAAAATCCACTCCATCGGCGCCGGCCTGTGGCCACGGTCGAAGACGATGCGTCCGAGTATGGCACCAACAAATAATAGATTGACCCCCAGTGACAAAACCAGTGCGATGTTGATCAGGCGTTTTTGACTCATGGTAATGACTCTGTGTCTCTGGGGTTGATTGGCGGTGTCAGGTCGCCCACTGCCAGCAGGTAGATTTCCTCCTGTTCCCAGCTGAGCGCTGCCTCATCCTCAAACGCCCAGTTGTCTGGGGTACTGGCGCCTACAATCACGCCAAATACCAGTGGCAGGCAGGCAGCTGCAATCGGATGCCACAAGTCCGTCGGGACCCCTGGTATCAGCCACCGCAGGATTCGTTCGGACAGCGACAGGGGCAGATTTTCCAGTATTCTATGGTGCAGCGAAGACGGAGTACGCGCCTTGTAACTGTCCAACAGGTTATCAAGCGCACGGTGGGGAGCCAGCAGTTGGCGGCAGTGATCGCTGCGATTGAGTAGTGCCTCGGCCTCGGTGCGAATTTCGTCTGGCCAGTGTTGTGGATTTGCACCATAAGTGTCCAGCATGTTTTCGAATTGTTCTTCGGTCATGTTTTTTCAGCCAGTAATGAGCGTAATCGCCTTCTCCCTCTCGCCATCAGCGATTCCAGTGCGTCGGTGGTGACATCAAGAACAGCGGCTGCGTCCCGATTGGACATGCCCTGGTAATAACACATGATGATGGCGCTCCGCTGACGTTCCGGCAATACCATCATCGCATTGCTGATTTCAGCGCGCAGATTCAGGTGCGTGTAGTTCTGCGCTGGTCCGCCTTGTTCATCTGGTTGATCAGGAATGGGTTCACCCACCAGCCGATTGCGGCCACGAAAATAGTCAATAACAAGGTTGTGGGCGATATTGTGCAGCCAGGTCGTCAACTTGGCCCTGGCTGGGTCAAATCGCTGCCCCTTCGTCCACAAACGCAGAAACGTCTCTTGAATGACGTCGTCCGCGTCAGCTGAATTAGCCATCATGCGCATAACGTAGGCAGTGAGTGATGGCAGATGCAAGGCGAGCAGGCGTTCATAGGCGAACCTGTCACCAGCAACGACCTTCCTGACAAGTTCAGCCTCATCCACTACCACGGTTCAGTGAGTTATCCGGTTCCGTTAGTGCTCTCCGGGTTGGTGATGGGGGCGCATTTTCCGATGGTTCTTTCTTGCCTTGCGGAACTCTTTTTGCGAGATAAAGCCATCATTGTCTGCATCCATTTGACTAAACGCGTGCTGCTTTGCTTCAAGTGGGGTTACTGCCCCATCACCGTCCGTGTCCATATCGGCGAAACGGGTGGCCATGCGTTCCTCATGCTCGGCCCGCCTGGCTTTCATTTCTGCCTCACGTTCCTGTTTGAAACTTTCTCGTGCCGCTTCGAGTTCCGCCATGGTTACTGCGCCGTCGCCATCCTGGTCGGCGCGTTCAAGCATGCTCTCGGCGCGTTGCCCGCCCATCTGGAATTCGTCAAAACTAATCAACTTGTCGCCATCGGCGTCAAGTTTTGCCATTGCGCCTCGACCGGGCTTCTCTGCCAGAGTACTCAACGCTGCCGTGCAGAGTAATGCGGCTGCGATGCATTTTGCGATGAATGAATTGTCCATGGTTATCTCCGAATTGTTGGTTGGTGTCAGAGCTTCATACGTGTCAGCTACGAAAACCTGTCGCGATGTTTTCCGTTGTGCAGACTCTCCGGCAATCCGATTCTCGCCGTCATGGCTGCCAGCTAGAAAGGTTTCACGATGACCAGAATCAATATTGGTATAACCAGAATGAGTGCTGATTCGTTGTACAGCCTGAAGAACAGCGATGTCCTGATGAGGCGATTCTCCTGCATTGCGATAATGTAACGCCAGGACTGGAATTGGTAACCGATGAGCATCAGCACCAGCGCCAGCTTTACCTGTAGCCAGCCGCCACTAATGCCGTATCCCAGCCACAACCATAATCCCGGTACGATTGCCAGGCCCGCCATGACGGTAGAGAAGCGCAGCAGTTTCTGCGCCATGATAACAAGGCGGCTGACATCTTCTCCCGCAGCTTTGCCTTCGACGTAGTGGACCAGGATTCGTGGCAGATAAAAAACTCCAGCCATCCACGCAATGACGAAAAGTACGTGAGCTGCTTTAACCCATAACATCAACAACTCCGCTCCATCGCCATATGCGTTATCCTGAGTGATTCGGTATTGGATTTAATGCGTGTTCGAGCTTAACACGATACTGTTTTTTAGCCTTGTCGCAATGGGTGCAATGGTACAGACCATCACGGGTTTTGCTATGGGCTTGATTATTATCGCTGGTGTAACGGCGCTGGGTCTTGCAGAGATTTCTTTTTCTGCAGCCGTCGTTAGCTTTATCTCGCTGACCAATACGGCAGTGGCGTTACGTCACAACCATCGCCACATTGACTACACCTACCTGCGCCAGGTCTCTTTCGGATTACTCCCGACACTGATTCTTGGTGTGCTTCTTCTGGACTACCTGAGTGGTCAATTCTACGAGCTGTTAAAGCCGGCGTTGGGTGTTGTCATCATCGCTGCCGGTGTCCTGCTGATGATTACCCCTGCGGCCTATTCCCGCGAGTCCCCGGCGTCGTCAATCATTGGCTGTGGCATGCTCGGTGGCCTGATTGCCGGTTTGTATAGTGCCGGTGGTGCACCGCTTGCCTATTTTATGTATCGACAACCGATTCCGTTGAACACAATACGGGCAACGTTACTTGCCATTTTTGCTGTCTCAACCCTGGGACGCACACTGGTTGCTGGTGCGGCGGGTCATGTGGATTGGGAAGTGCTTAAAACCGTTGCCGTTGCGATACCGATTGTAATTGCATCGACGATGCTCACTTCCCGATACGTCCAGATGATACCGGATAGGCTGGTGCGCCGGATGGTGTTTGTATTGTTGATTGCCGTTGGGACATTTCTTATCGTTAACAGTGCTCAGGGCGATTTTTCCATCCACACGGTATCCCAGTAACGGTCAAATTTGAAACCAACTTCGGTTAAATGTGCGACCTTTCTAAAACCGAGTTTTTCGTGCAGGGCAATACTGGCATCGTTTGGCAGTGTGATCACACCATAACACCGGTGTGTCCCGGCAAGAATAAGCTCACTCAGTAGCGCGGTATAAAGCATTTCTCCGAATCCTGCTCCCCGCTGGTCATTGGCAAGATAGATGGTTGTTTCGATGGATTGTGCATAAGCAGGTTTGATCCTCAGTTGCTGACTCGAGGCATAGCCCAGAACTTTGTCGACGTCCGCCAAAACCAGTAGTCGATGTCTGGGGTGTTGGTTGAACTGATCAAACCAGACTTGACGTTCTGACGAGGTGTAAGGGTTGATGTCGAAAGTCGCCGGGGTATTGATGACGTAATAATTGTAAATTTCTGTGAGTTGCGGGAGGTCCGCGTGAACCGCTTGCCTGATTCGAGCCACTGAATTTCTCCTGAAAACGTCCTGCCATCATTGATTATCCGCTAATACAAGGTCAACAAAACGGACACAATTACACCGAAACATCCGGTTGCCTTTACCTGTCAGTTGTTTATTCTGGCGCACAACTGCAGTTGATTTGGCGCCAGCGCCATCTGCAGCCGTGGTCTGGAAACAAGAGGGTTGAATGCCGGAATCGACAGTAGAGTTACGTGAATCAGGCCATGCTGATGAAGCATCATTTGACGACATACGCTGTTATGAAGATTTCGAAGTAGAGACGGTTATTCAGCGGCTGTTGAACGATCAGAAATTCGTAGAGTTCATCAGCAACTGGCGTTTACCCCGGCTGAATCAAAAGATTCCGCCGCTGGCTCACCTGGTGGTACGGCTGACACTTCACGTTCTAATTGGACGAGTGAAGACCATTGAGCAATTCCAGCAGAAGGTGGAGTTGTTTGTTCGTAAAATTGTGAAGGAATCCATCACTACCTTCAATTTCCAGGGATTCGACCAACTGGACAAATACGGTTCTTATGTCTTCATGAGCAATCATCGAGATATCGCCGGTGATTCCATGTTACTTAACTACGCATTGTTCAAGTGCGGTTTCCGTACCGCAAGAATCGCAGTGGGTGATAATCTGATTCAGCGGCAATTTGCGACAGACCTGATGAAGCTAAACAAAAGTTTTTTCATCAAACGCTCGGTCGAAGGCGCGAAGAAGCTTTTCGCCGCGCTGCACCAGGCTTCAGCCTATATTCGCTGGTCTCTTGGCGAGGGTAATTCTGTATGGATCGCGCAGCGGGAGGGTCGCTGTAAGGACGGTATGGACGAGACCGACCCTGCAGTCATCAAGATGCTGACTCTGTCTGTGCGTAAGGAAAATTTTAGTGAATCGATAAGAAACCTGAACATTGTGCCGATGTCCCTGAGTTACGAATTCGACCCCTGCGATGATTTGAAGGCACGCGAGCTTAACCGAGGTGACAGCGAAGGCGGCTACGAGAAAGAGGAGGGTGAAGATTTGCTGAGTCTTGTAAAAGGGCTGGTGGGATTCAAGGGTAATGTCACGCTGAGACTGGGTAGTGTCGTCGATGGCAACTTCAATGATGCAGATGAGGTGGCAATGGAGGTTGATCGTCAGATCGTCGCTGGTCTGGAACTGTTCCCAATCAACTTCTGGGCGCTCTCCATGATCGAGGATCCATCCTACCGCGAAATATGGGAGAGGGTGCAGGCGCAGGCCAACTCTGGCGTCAGTTATAAGGAGCGCCTCGATACTGTGGAGCCGGAGAATCGATTAGCCTGGCTTAAGATGTATGCGAATCCGGTGGTCAACAAATACCGACGCTCGCTGCTTTGATAAAGGTGGCCACGACCTGTCAGTAGATTTGCAAACTGGGCTCACTCAGCTTCGACCACTGTTCACGCAGTTCGAGAATATGTTCTGACCAGAATCGCTCAGTATTAAAAAACGGAAATGCTCTGGGAAAAGCAGGGTCATCCCAGCGCCTGGCGAGCCACGCAGCATGATACATCATGCGCAAAGTACGAAGCGGTTCGATGAGCCGGATCTGGGATAAGTCAAAATCCAGAAAATCGCGATACCCTTCGAGGATTTTTGACATTTGCACGGATTGATTTGCATGATCACCGGACAACATCATCCATAAATCCTGAATTGCCGGGCCGGAACGCGCATCGTCGAAGTCTACGAAGTGGGGTGTATCCATACGCCACAAAACGTTTCCCATATGGCAATCGCCGTGGAGGCGTATAGCGCGGTAGGTGTGATCTGCAAATATCAATTTTAAATCATCGAGTAAACCCGCGCTGACGGATTCATAAGCAGGGATCAATTCCCTGGACAGGAAGTTGTTCTCAAGCAGGTACGATCGCGCGTCGATACCATATTCTTCGATGGTAATTGCACGGCGGTGAGCGAATTCAGTCCTTGCACCGACGGCGTGGATACGGCCAATAAAGCGTCCAAGGATGGTCAGGCAATTGATGTCATCGAGCTCCGGAGCTCTGCCGCCGCGTCGTGGATACAATGCGAACCTGAATTCCCTGAAATGGTGAAGCGAAATACCCGCCGGTGATTGTAGCGGCGCAACCACCGATATCTCCTCGTCCATAAGATCCTGAGTGAATTCATGCTCCTCTAAAATTTCTGAGTCGGTCCAGCGATCGGGTCGGTAAAATTTTCCGATTAATGGCTCTGCCCCTTCGATCCCAATCTGGTAGACGCGATTTTCGTAGCTGTTCAATTCGAGAATGCGCGCATCACATTGATAGCCAAGGCTCTCGACTGCATCCATGACGAAATCGGGTGTCAGGGTGGTAAATGGGTGTGGGTTGTTCAAGGAATAATATCCGTTAGCAGAGCAATGCTCTTGATTTGGGCAAATACTGTTTGACCGATGACCAGGTTCAGTGTGTCCAGAGATTTACGAGTGATCCTGGCCAGGAAACATTGGCCCTTTCGCTCAAGGCGAACGAGAGCGGCAGGACCTGTGTCCAGTTCGATCGCCGCGATCCTGGCTTCGATGATATTTAGAATGCTGGTTGATGCAGGCTTCGTGGTCGCAATGCTGACGTCCCGTGCGATGATGCGCACCCGCACCTGTTCACCGGGTGCATAAAGTTGTGCGTTGACGAATACAGGGGCACCTTCAAAGTCTAATTCACACAGTCCATATTGCTGGTCGTGCCGGGCTACCCGGCAGGCGATTACAGCCGAGGCTGTTTCCCCTTCCGCGGCATTCAGTTCCAGCGAAGCGCTCAATTCAAGCATCGAGCCGTTGAGTGTGACGCGCCCTGCATCCAGCACGTATAGGGTATCGGCCAGATAGGTTATTTCATCAAGAGAGTGGCTGACGTAAATCATGGGAATCTGCAGATTACGATGTAATCTTTCCAGATACGGCAGGATCTTTGATCGTGCGCTGCGATCTATTGAGCCCAGCGGTTCGTCGAACAGGATGCAGCGCGCACCATTCAGCAATACCCGTGCGATAGCGACGCGCTGAGCTTCCCCACCAGAAAGTTGGTCAACCTGTTTGCGCAGCAGTGGGGCAATATTCAGCCACTCATAGACCTGGCCTGCATCCGTGGAATCCTGGGTGTGCTGACGACGGATCGCAAACTGCAGGTTTTCCTGAACATCTAAGTGAGGAAACAACTGCTGGCGCTGAAAGACGAATCCGACGCCACGTTGTTCGGCGGGAGTAAACTGCGATTCGTTTTGCCAGGTATCTTCATCACTGCGAATGACCACCGAGTCCGAAGGTCCGCCACGCTCGAGCCCTGCGAGTAAACGCAGCAGTGTTGACTTACCGGAACCGGAGGGACCATAGAGCCCTGTAATTCCGTTATTGGGAATAGTCAGGCTGACGTCCAGGCTGAATCCGGACAAACGTTCGAGTTTGATATCAGCAGATATCGCCATCATTCAATCCCGCGACGGAATGGGGGAGACTGCCGGGTCCTGTTGGAGAAATAAACCAGGAATAACGTGATGAAAGAAAATGTCAACAAACCCGCGGCCAGCAGGTGCGCGCGTTGATACTGTAAGGTTTCCACGTGATCGAACAAGGCGATAGAAAGCACCCGGGTTTCATCTGGAATGTTGCCACCGATCATCAGCACAATACCAAACTCGCCGACAGTGTGTGCGAATGCCAGGGTCGCCGCGACAATGAAACCTCGCCTGCTGAGGGGGCACACGATAGTGATGAATCGATCAATTGGCCCTGCTCCGAGTGTCGCCGCAGCATCAAGCAATTCCTGCCGGACGTTCTCAAAGGCGACCTGCAGCGGCTGGACATAGAATGGCAGACTATAGATGACTGATCCTATGACCAGAGCTTCGAAAGAAAATGCCAGCGGCCGACCGAATATGGTAGCCCATAGCTGTCCGAATTCATTGTTCGGTGAGAACAGGAGCAGCAGGTAAAAACCGAGCACAGTCGGCGGCAAAACAATCGGCAGGGCGACGATGGGTTCCAGCAGGTAACGACTGATGTGGGTAGTGCGCGCGATCCACCAGGTGAGTGGTGTTGCCAGAACAAACAACACCAGGGTTGTGATGGTTGCTAGTTTCAGCGTGATACCAACGGAAATGAGATCAGGGTCGATCATTCAGATACACCGCCTGCTGGGTTTCCCGGAACATGATATCCGTCTTTGGCCAGCAACTTCCAAGTCGTTTCGTTACGCAGAAATCTATCGAAGTCCGTGGCAAGTTGCGATGATTTTAAAATCACGGACTGTTGCTCAATGGCGCTGTATAGATTTTGATCCACGACCCAAAAGGTATTATTGGCCGGTGCTGCATCCCGAATGAGGGACAGGGCGACAAATCCGGCGTTCGCGTTTCCCGATGCAATAAAATGGTAAACCTGGGCAACGTTAACACCAGTGATAAGTCGATAGTCATGTGCGCCCGATGAGCTGATTACTTCCATTGCCGCACGACCATAAGGCGCGATGTCAGGATTTGCAATGGCGAGGGTGCCGCGAAGGTTCACCAGCGAATCGCGGCTTAACGCTCCTTTAGACCCTGGCCACCATAAGGCGAGCTGACCAACAGCATAGGTCCGTCGGCTGCCGGGTTCAATAAGGCGCGCTTCCTCTAGAAGTCTGGGTCGCGCGTCATCCGCGGCAAGGAAAACATCATAGGGTGCGCCGTTTACGATCTGTGCATAGAGGGTTCCAGTGGATCCGGCGATTATTTTGTAGCGATGAGGCGACTGCCGCTCGAGTGCTGTTATCACACGCAATAACGTAGGGCGAAAGTTTGCCGCGACCGCGATCTGCAGAGTGTCAGACTTGAGGGTCAAGGGTACTGTTAACAGGGATGTCAGCAGAAGAACCAAACCCAGCGAGCGCCGAACCGGCGGTTGCCGGGTTTGTTTCATTTAAGTCCCATGATCTGGTTGGCCATGGCTCGTTTGATGAAATCATCAATCAACCAGCCGGAGATTGACACCAGTGCAGGCTTGTTCGGTAGTTGGGTGTAGTGAAACCACCCCGCATCGGCTATTTCTTCTTCCTGGAGTACGAATTCACCACGGTCATACTCGGCATGGAATCCAAGCATGAGAGAGTTAGGAAAGGGCCAGGACTGACTACCGAAATATTTCAGGTTTTTGATTTTGATGCCGACTTCTTCAAAGACTTCCCGATGGACGGTTTCTTCAATTGACTCACCTGGTTCCACAAATCCGGCGAGCGTACTATAAAAATTGCCCCGTGCATTGGCGTTTTTTGCCAGCAGAATTTCTTCACCCCGATTTACACAAACAATGATTGATGGTGACAAACGAGGATAGAAAATGAGCTCGCAACTGGCGCATTTTCGTGACCGGTCCAGGCTGGAACTGGTAGTTATCTGCCCGCATTGACCGCAATAGTGGTGATTACGGTGCCATTCAACTATCTGTTTGGCCCGACCGACCAGATAAAAAACCTGCTGGTCAGTGTGACTCAGGAAAGACCACAGGGTTGAAAACTCATAACCTTCCGGCTCATCCGCATCCGGGTCGACCTCGTTGGCGAAAATTGGAACTCCCGCCACTGTGCCAAGGAAATGGCTTTCCACTTCCTCAATATCCAGCCAACGCCATTCGTCCTGATCCAGCGGGCGCCAGGGGTGGGCACCTTCACTGTTGAGGATCTCGTCGTCTGAAATAACAATGTGAAAGCTGCTGGAAAAGGATTCTGGTGGCTTGATGCCAGGGTTGAAGTCCTCACCGAGATTGATTGCCTGCCAATCCATTTAATGGTCCGTTCGGGTTGAACCCGGACTTTACCACAGCAAGTGGCGGTCAGTAATGCGTGCGGGTACCCGGTATCTCTCATTTGGGTTTGGTTCTGGCAATACAAAAAACGTGGATAGCGGCAGCACCCCGCTCGGTGATCAGGCGGGCAAGTTCGTTGACTGTTGAACCAGTGGTGATGACGTCGTCAACGATTGCGACCCGAAGACCTCGATAAGATCTGTCGGCACTGAAGGCGCCGCGGACATTTTGCTGGCGTTGTTTTAGCGGCAATGATTTCTGGGCCTGGGTGCGCAAAATCCTGCGGCAACCTCGATTGTCTATGGGTACCCGCCACTGGTCCGACAGCACCTCAGCAATCTCCATGGATTGATTAAATCCACGCTGTCGTAAGGCAGCCTTGTGCAGCGGAACAGGGATAATCAGGTCTGGTACCGCATGGTCCAGCGGCAGGGAATCGATCATCAGAGTCGCCAGGAGTTTGCCAATCAGCAGTTTCCGGTTTTCCTTGAATTCGAGAATGAGTCTGTCGATGGGATACTGGTAGGTGAACGTACAGTAACATCGGCGGTAAGGTGGTGGATTTCTGAGGCATTTACCGCATAGTGAAGGTGCACCTTCCGGCAGCGGCAGGCTGCAGCGCTGGCAGACACTGGTGAGCCAGGGCAGATCCAACTCACAGGCTTGACACAAATCCCGTGGACGGTGAGTGGGAGCACTGCACAGCAGGCAGATGCCGGGCAGAAAAATGTGAACGAGGGATTCGAGCCATGGTTGCATGGTGGATTAAGCGGGTTGTAATTAGTGGCTCACATGGTGGCGCGCAAGGGCATTTAGATGCCATATACTTTTGCCTGGATCCGCGTGCGTGAGTGTACAGATCTGGTGTGATCAGCACGCCTGGGCAGCACTTTGCGGATCGCAGAGGACGATTTTACGTAAATAGGAGGACCATTCTGCGATCTCCTCCTTCGCCATGTCCGGTTCATTTATCTGAAAAGGCTCAATGACTTTCAGTATTCTGACCAGGTAAAAATACTCGTTGCCGCCGATGGCTTTGACCAACTTGACTTCGCCCTTTCCGGTGAGCAGATTCTCGCCGCAAAAATAAAGTCTGACTGAAGCCGGGTAGCCATTTTCGAGCCCGGAATACAGGTTGAAGTGCTGAACGAAACTGCAATTTTGCTCGTCACTGGTGACCTCTGAAAGCAATGTCTCGATCGGGTCAGCGCCTTTGAGCCCGGTGAAGGACTCAAACGACAATTTGGTAGTCCACTCGTTTTCAGATTCTCCCGGTGGTATGAAATCTGATAGCCGAGAGGTGACATTGTTCAGTTGGTAGACAAGGGTCCAGTCAGGCGGCGGGCTTGCTAATAACTGTTCCGTATGCGCTGATCCGGGCGTACTGGTGCAGGCTGCAACGGACAATAGCAACCCGGTTAGCAGCAGTGCCCTGCCAGCCTCGCCTGGAAAAATCATGGCTCGCCTGGCGCATGGATAACATTCATAGAAATGCCTTGCCTTCTTCTTCAAGGGCATTCAAACGCCGAACCCAGTTTTCGATGAGGACAAACTCTGAATCGGCGATTTCGAAGGTATGGCAAAGTAACTTCAGGAAGCTTTGTTCCTCAATCTCGAACGCACCATCTGCATAACCCAGCCGGATCAATGAGATGATGGCAATGGTTCGAGAGCGATGGGTGTCGAATATCTGGTCCATGCCATCAATGTCCAGATAGTGCGGTTCAAAAGCCAGGTCCAGCGACATCTCCTGACGCATATCTTCCATCATTATCTGTTCACCCACAGACAGGTCACCGTCGGAAACGACCACATCATGAGCAAGACAGAAGAAGGCTTCTTTTTGTTGTTTGTTGAATGAAGCGAGAAACATCCGTTGTCTGCTGTTTTTTTTGTTGTTAAGTCTAGCGTTCATCTTCCATGAAGGGAATCCGCCAGATAAGCATAATGGTTATCCGAGATGGTTTAGGAATCGGGCGCATCCAGGGTTACCTGGTAGTGATGAATTTCCTCATCTCGCAGGGTTGTCACTTTGACAGAGTCACCGGGCGCAAACTTCTCGAGCAATGTCAGCAGGGTGTCCTCATTGATAACAGGCTCATCGTTGATGGCAATGATAACATCGCCCAGGTGGATGTTTCCGGCGCGATCCTCACGAACGCCAACCATACCGGCTTCCTCCGCGGCAAAGCCGGACGTCGCCTTGAGTATTGCCACACCTTTGACACGGAGCCGTTTCGCCCAGTAGTCGGTCAGGGTCTCTATCCCGAGTACCGGCCGATTGAGGCGGCCAAATTCCAGTAGCTGGGGAACAATAGCCTTGATGGTGTTAATTGGAATCGCAAACCCAATACCGGCGCTTGCACCGGATGGACTGTAAATCGCGGTGTTAACGCCTACCAGGCGTCCCATGGAATCAAGCAGAGGACCACCGGAATTCCCGGGATTGATAGCCGCGTCCGTCTGGATGACATTTTTGATAGTGCGATCCCTGATGGAGTTTATTTCCCTGCCCAGTGCACTCACCACCCCGACAGTAAGCGTTGTATCCAGCGCAAACGGATTGCCGATGGCCAGCACCTTTCTGCCCACCGAAAGGCTGTCTGAATCTCCGAGGGGGATTGGTTTGAGTTCTTCGTCAGTACGAATTCGTAGTAATGCGAGATCTTTCTCCGGCGACGTGCCGACAACCTCCGCGTCGTAGGTCTTCCCCGATTGCAGGGTAATGACGATTTTGTTGGCGCCGAAAACCACATGGAAGTTGGTCACAATCAGTCCTGAGGCATCCCAGACAAAACCGGTGCCGCTGCCGCGGGGAATTTCCATCACGTTCAAGGAAAACCGCTGGCGTCGCAATTGGGTGTTGGTGACGAAAACCACGGAGGGACTCACATCACGGAATACCGCCATGTTGTTGCTTTCATCATTAGTCAAAAACGGATAGACCGGAGCATCGCTGGAGGCGGATTCAACCGCTGCATCCGAATCCTGGGATCTCGTCACAAGGACTGCAGCACCTAATAGCACTGTGACCAGTATCGCTGATATCCATTTGTAGTTCATTGAGGCTCCATCTATGGGGATTTGACCCACAGTACCCGGAACAGTTCCAGCCCTGATCAATCTGTCCAGATTGGGCCTGCCTATCTGGTGGTAGGCGTGATTCTGCTGACGATTTTGTTCCCAACAATGAACTTGTTCAGCTCATAAATGTCGTCCGGGCTCAATGAACCAACGACTTGTTTCAGGCGAAAGGTATCCTTGACGTACTGGTATCTGGCGCTGTCGTACTGGAATTGTGACTGGTAAAGACGTTGCTGGGCCAGAAGGACGTCGACAATGTTACGTGTTCCAACCTCGTACCCGGTTTGCGTTGCGTCCAGTGCGCTCTGGCTGGACTCGATGCCGCGCAGACGGGCTCGCACCCTGGCCACATCGGTGATGATTGCGATAAACAGGATTCGCGTATTTTCAACAACGGTTCTCTGGGTGAGGTCGAAGTTTTGTTGCGCTTCCTCGAGCTGATAGCCGGATTGTTTGACAATTGATCGAGTTGAACCGCCTGAATACAGGGGCACATTGACCTGCAGCGCAAGTGCACGGTTATCGGTTTTCGATCCGAAAAAGCCGCCTCCCCCCGAGACACTGTGTGACCATGAAACCTGGGCATCGATGGTGGGCAGGTGCCCTGACTTTGCAATCATAATTTGTCGTTCTGCGGCGCGAACTGCTTCCCGAGATGCGATCAGCGAGTAGTTTTGCTGCAGCGCGATTTGAACCCAGTCCTCTTCGTTCGCAGGTTCAGGGGGTCTGACCGGGAAATCGCCGGAAAGTCCGAGTACGCTTTCAACCCGCTCACCGGTTAACCGCAGCAAGGGTTCAAAACTGCTGGACTGGGCACCTTCCGCCTCGATCACATTGACGGTTGAGGAATCGAATGCGGCAGTGGATTCAAGCACGTCGGTAATCGCGACCAGGCCGACATCAAAGCGCTGCTGAACCTGCTCCAACTGCCGACCCACGGCGTCGCGTTCGGCATTTGATGCGCTTAGGCCGTCCTGGGATTGCAGTATATCCAGATAGCTGTCAGTAACCCTGACAATGAGATCCTGCTGGTCTGCTGCGAATTGTGCGAGCGCCTGGGCTTCAATATTCTTTGATTGTTGGAATTGATACCAGCGATCCAGTCGGAACACGGGCTGACTTAGTACGGCTTGCCAGGAATGACTGTTAAATCGATCAGTCGGGCGTGTGCCGGGCACCGTGGTGAGTTGCCCGAATGTCGGACTGCCCGGATCTGAATCGATTTCGGTGAGTGGCAAGGGAATGCGTCGACGATTATCCGAGGTTGATCCGCCCACAGATACAAAGGGAAGAATGCCCGCCATCGCCTGGTTGACGACTTCACCCCTGGATTTATACAGCGCAGTGGCGGCGCCCAGCTGTGGGTCATTATTGACAGCGCTGTCATAAACTTCACTCAAACTTACTGCCTGAACGGGTAAACCTGCACAAAGTAACGTTAACGAGAAGGCAGATATGGCTGCAGTCAGGCTGCGCGACGCTAAAATCATGGTTATTTCCTTTACCAACGGGTATCAAAATCGGCCTGCGTAGCATACTGATAGAGGCGAGGTGTTACCAGTCTCGGATCGACGGTACGCAGCTATCACGGGACGAATCTTTCAGTAAGACGCAGTTCGTGCCCATCCGGTTTAGACCATTATCCGAATGCGTTGATACCGGGCACAGGAAAACTGCCGAGTCTCGTCTCCAGCAAGCCCGCCAGAGCGAGAATGTGGTCTTCGCGATAGGGTCTGGCAATAATTTGCACTCCAATAGGCATGCCGGAGTGGTCAGTCCCTGCCCGTATGACTGCGGCGGGCCAGCCTGTGAGGTTGTAGGCACTGGTGTAAGTATAGGCATTCATATCTTCCGCTTCGCCGTGTTCTATTGCGGTATGCGCATTCACCGGGCTGATCAGAATATCAAAGTCATTGAAATACCCGAGCATGGAACTCTGGTAGTTTTGCCAGAGATGGAGGGTCTGGGCGAACTCCCGGGCGGTTGATTCCGGCATTTGCATGTTCCGCAGGACCTGGGGCGAAACCGTTTCGGTTCTGCAGTCCTCGAGCAGCGCTTCAAGCATTTCGCCGGAATCCGCAGAAAATACTCTTGCCATGATAAATCCAGCCATTTCAATGCCACTGGGTCTCGCCTCGGTCGCAACAATATTCTCGTCGTTGAGTAAATTAACGACATTCCGCACTATAGTGACGATATCAGCGTCCGGCGTCTTGATGCCATTGTCAGTGTGATAACCAACTCGCAGTGCCGGGACGTCAACCTCGGAGGGTTCCCGCCAGATCGCATCAACTGTATGCGGGTCGAGCAGGTCGGGGCCGGATATCAACTTGAGCACGAAGCCCAGGTCTTCGACATATCGGGCCATGGGACCAGGTTGTGAAAGCGGAGCAATGAATCCAGTACTCGGTAGTGCGTTACCCGTGCAAGGCACGCGACCGGAAGTTGGCTTGATACCGACAATACCGGAGAAGTGCGAGGGCAGACGAATACTGCCGCCAGTGTCGGTACCAATATCGAGTGGTGATGCACCTGCAGCAATAATGGCCGCAGCACCACCGCTACTGCCTCCCGGGGTCAGATCAGGATTAAAAGGATTATTGGTTCTGCCGTAGACCAGGTTGTCAGTCTGGAAAGCCAGGGTGAATTCGGGTGTATTGGTCTTACCCATAATTATCGCCCCCTGGTCCCGCAATCGTGCGACACAAGTCGCATCGCGACCAGGTCTGAAGTCGCGTCTACCGAGCGTGCCCCAGGTGGTGACTGCATCTTTGGTGTCCAGACTGTCCTTGATTGTGATTGGCAGGCCGTGCAATTGTCCCTGCAGGGTTCCGTTTTGAAGGTCAAGATCCGCTTTCTCAGCATACTTCATGGCAGTCTCAGCGGTTGAGAGAACAACCGCGTTCAATTGACTGTTAACTCGCTCGATACGGTCAAGGAAAGCCCGGGTGAGCTCAGCAGATTTAACCTGTTTGGTGCGTAATTTCTGCGCAAGCGTCACAACTGAACTGTTGAGCAGTTCTTCCATGTCTGGCGACTCCCGTGAATGATGGAAAGTTAAACTGGAAACTGTGATGGCACCGGCTGAGTATCGCAGATTGCATCAAAGATCAAAATAACGACGGCATTGCATTTTAGCGGTCTGCGGTGGAAACTGCGCGGCAATACCTTCGGTATGCTTCACCCATGACCTCCGATTGGCTCCCTGCATTTTACTCACTTTGCTTCGTCCTCACCTTTGATATGATCTTGCTGGTGAGCATGATGTCCCGTTATCGTGTCCTGCACTTTACTTATCTTAAGCTCGGTGCGGCTGCTATGGCGGTCGAGATGCTTATCCAGTGCGTTTTTTTTACTGCGAGCGCGGCAGGTTTGACAGCACTGTTTTCACTGGGCGGTATTGGAAGAATTGTCTATTCCATGCTGGTGCTCAGTTGTGTGAGCCATGTAATGCGGCGGCCACTGCCTTTCAAATGGATGCTGGCCTGGTTGCTGATGTATCTCAGTCAGAGCATTTTCGTCAGTCTGACCGGTGTATTCGGGCCGGGTAGCTGGTTTCTTGTTGAATTACCAAACATGGTCCTTAACCTGACCGCGGTCTGGTTTCTGCTCAGTACGAAACAACCTCGAACACTGGGGACTTCCTGGTTGGGAGGGCTTATTGGTCTGCATCTGTTCTTGCAATTGTCCCTGCCTTTTTTCCTCGGAAATTCCATCCTGTTTCCTCTCCTGTATTTCTATGATGCCGTGGTCGTGATGATGATGGGTGCGGTGACAGTCATGATCTCGTCTGAGGGGCTTCTCAGTTCTCTCGGCAGTCAGAGTCTTGCACTTGAAGAAAAAGAACGCGAAAACCGTCGCCTTACATTCCAGTTCAGCCAGGCCCAGAAGCTCGAAAGCCTCGGTGCGCTGGCCGGTGGCATTGCCCACGATTTCAATAATATGCTGACCAGCATTCTCGGCTATGCCGGGGTCGCGATGAAAAAACTCGAAGCGGACAGCGAAGTGCGCAAGGATCTTTACATGGTCATGTCTGGGGCGAGGCAGGCAGTCGACCTGACGGCCCAGATGCTGGTTTATGCCGGTAAGGGTGCAAGCGGATTTCAACCCCTTGACCTGGCGAGAGCAGTCGACGACATGACCGCACAGGTTGACTCCATAGTGCCCAGAAAAATCCAGCTTGAACATCATGTTGTGCGTGGTTTACCAGTGATGAAAGGTGACCCGGTACAAATTGGTCAGGTGTTGATGAATCTGATTGCCAACGCGGTGGATGCGATCGAGACTGATTCAGGTGTTATCGAAATTGCAACGGGATTAGCTGAAGTCGATGACCGGTTATTGCGGGAGAGTTTTTTCGCGGGAGAGCGAGAGAAGGGAGCTTACCTGTTCCTCCGCGTTAAGGACTCTGGTATCGGATTTGATGTGACGAAGACGGAAAATATCTTTGATCCGTTTTATCATGGTAAGAGTGCACGAAGGGGATTAGGTCTGGCGTCGCTCTCCGGCATTGTCCGCCAGCATAAGGGATTCATCAATGTAATATCCAGGACGGGTGAGGGCGCGCAGTTCACTGTCTATTTCCCCGCAGTCTCGGTCATGGAAAAACAATCGATGAGTTTTGAGACCCTGCCTCGGGATTCATCCGGCAGGAGGATTGTGTTGGTGGCAGATGATGATCTGCGAATTCGCGGCCTGGTAACGGCGATTCTGGAAGATGAGGGCTTTGAAGTGATGTCTGTCGGCAACGGCAGGGAAGTGGTCGACAAGATCGAGCAAATGCCGGAGACATACAACCTGTTTGTTCTGGACTGCACCATGCCAATGCTGTCAGGCCCCGCTGTCTATCAGCAAATACGAGCTGCGGGTATTGATACACCGATTATCCTGATGAGCGGGTACAACCAGAACCAGCTGGTGATAGAAATCAGTGATGATAGCCGTGCCTACTTTATCAAAAAGCCTTTTGATGTAGATGATCTGCTTAATTGTGTAGCGCAGGCCCTGGCTGATCCAGCCGAGACAGATCTGGGCGACCAGAGGTGAGCCTCGCCGGTCACCGGGTCAGGAGTGATCGGGTTTTCCAATGGACGTTTTTGTTAAGAGACCTTTTTCTTTAGTGACCTTTTTTTAGAGATCTTTCTTTAGGGACATGGAAAAGCTGTGCTCATCAACTTCAAACTCGAGCGGCAATTCGGTGTTCACAAGGTCAAGTGCCAGTGCCAGGGTTTCGTTCATGATGTGCGTTTTGTGTTTGCTGATCGCCTCTGCCAGCAATGGCGATGCATTGATCTCCAGCTGAATACGATCGGTTACCGCAAGGCCTGACTCACGCCTTGACTTCTGAATACGATTGACCACTTCACGGCTAAGTCCCTCACTGCGAAGGTCGTCGTTGAGCTCACAGTCCATGTCAATTGAAATGAAGCGATCGGACAGTGCGTTAGTGCCGCTCCGGGCTTCCCGAAATACCAGCAGATCGTCCTTCGTGAATTGTTCGCCGTCGATGGTGATTTCACCAGATTCCTGGAACGCATCGATTTCGCTGGCAGCCAGAGCTTGAATTTTTGCAGTGAAGGCTTTGAATTGCTTGCCCAGTCTTTTCCCCAGAACAGGTGAGTTCGGTTTCGAGTAGAGCGTTATGTATTTGTGTTCATCAGTTGAATAGGACAATACCTTGACGTTCAATTCGGCTTTGATGTAATCATCCAGACGAGCAATCTCGTCCAGCAATTCCTGGTCCTTGTGGATAATTGTTAGTTGCGAAACCGGGAATTTCGTTTTCACTTTCTCCTGGTTTCGTTTCTGCCGGCCAAGCTGAACAATATGCTGCATGCGCGTGACTGCACGTTCCAGCAAAGGCGCCTGATTGGTCTCGTCGGCGACCGGATAGCTGCAAAGATGAACCGATTCCGGCAGCGTCTCCGCATTCATACTGCGTAATTCCTGGTACAGGGTCTCCGCAAGAAAAGGTGCGAAGGGTGCCATGCTCAGACTCAGCTCGTAAATCGTCTGGTACAGGGTGTTGTAAGCATCTGATTTGTCCTGACTCATCTCCTGATTCCAAAATCTGGCGCGGTTAAGCCGAATGTACCAGTTGGTAAGATCCTCAATGAACTCAAACAATGCCGGGACCACGTTATACAGCCGATAGTTTTCCATCTCGGTGGCGATGTTGGCCTTCAGTGTCTGTAAGCGGGACAGGATCCACTGGTCCATAATGTTCTTTGATCGCGGGGGTGCCAGGAGCGGCTGCCAGCTGTCGATTTCCGCATAGGTTTTCATAAATTTGAAGGCGTTCAGCCAGGGTAACAGGGCTCGGCGGGTCATCTCCTTGACACCGCTGTCAGAAAATCGCTGCTCTTCGGCACGTACCAGGCCGGAGTTAATCAGGTATAAACGCAATGCATCCGCCCCGTATTGCTCCATCAGGTCATCGGGTGGTGTGTAATTTTTAAGTCGTTTTGACATCTTCTTGCCGTCTTCTGCCATGACGATGCCGTTAACAATGACGTTCTTGAACGGGTTTTTACCGAATAGTGCCGTTCCAAGAACGATCAGGGTATAGAACCATCCTCTGGTCTGATCGAGCCCCTCGGCAATAAACTCAGCTGGGAATCCTTGTTCGAACAACTCCTTGTTTTCAAACGGATAGTGCAACTGGGCATAAGGCATAGATCCGGATTCGAACCAGCAATCGAGAACTTCTTCAATGCGCCTGTAGGTGCCGGCTTCACCGGCCACCTCAAAGGTGATGGGATCGACATTTTCCCGGTGGAGGTCATCGATGCGCACGCCGGAATAACTTGTCAGCTCTTCTCGTGAGCCTATACAGATCTGCCTGCCGGTGACGTCGTTGATCCAGATCGGTAACGGTGTTCCCCAGTATCGATTTCTGGAAATTGCCCAGTCAATCGCATTACTTAACCAGTTACCCATCCGACCGGACTTGATGTGTGCGGGGACCCAGTTGATCTCATCGTTTGCAGCCGACAGCTCGTCGCGCATCTGTTCCACTTTGACGTACCAGGAATCGATGGTCCTGTAGATGATCGGTGTATCGGAGCGGGGACAGAAGGGGTAGCTATGCACCACGACATCCTGAATGTACAGGTATCCGTTTTCCTTCAGATGACGAATGATGTGCCGATCCGCCTCCTTGACGTGCATACCATCGAAGTCAGTTACCTCGGATGTGAACTTGCCAGTCATATCCACCGGACACACGGAAGCAAAAATGCCGGCGTTTCGCATTACCCGGTAGTCGTCCTCTCCAAAAGCTGGTGCCTGGTGGACAACGCCGGTACCACTCTCGGTGGATACGTAGTCATCCGCGAGAATACTAAACGCACCCTGCTCTTTGAGATCACTGAAGTAAGGAAACAGTGGCTCATAGCGCTTACCGACCAGATCAGCTCCTTTAAAGGTTTCGAGGACTGTCAGTTGCTTTGACCTGCCAACTTCCTCAAGACGGTCACTGGCAATGATGATGTTACGATTCAGTTGCGCATCATGTACTCGCGTATATTCGATGTCTGCACCAACACAAAGCGCAAGATTAGAAGGCAGTGTCCAGGGAGTCGTTGTCCAGGCAGCGATCCAGGTATCTTCGTCCTCAAGTTTAAACATCACGGTGACTGCCGGGTCCTGCACGTCCTGGTAGTTGGAGGTTGCCTCGAAATTCGACAATACCGTGCCCAGCGCGGTGGAAAATGGTACGACTTTCTCTCCGCGATAGATCAGATCTTTCTCCCAGAGTTGCTTCAAAACCCACCACACGGATTCCATGTACCAGGGTTCCATGGTTTTGTAGTCGTTATCGAAATCCACCCAACGGCCAATACGGGTAATGGTCTTGCGCCATTGCGATGTGTAACGCTGGACAATACCGCGACACTCGTCGTTGTAGCCTTTGATGCCGAGTTTATTGACCGCTTCTACCGAGGACATGCCGAGGGATTTATCGATTTCATGCTCGATGGGCAGACCGTGACAGTCCCAGCCGAAGCGTCGCTGCACATGAAATCCCTTCATCGTGAAGTATCGTGGCACTGCATCTTTGAGGATGGAGCCGACGAGATGACCGTGATGTGGCAGGCCGGTCGCAAAGGGCGGGCCGTCGTAAAAGATATACGGGGTGGCATTTTCGGTTTGCTGCAATGACTTCTGGAATGCGTCAGTGGTTTCCCAGAACGCCAGGACCTCGTGTTCCGCTGCCACGAATGAAAAATTGTCGCTCCCGGGTCTGGTCAGATCCTTATCTGTGGATTCGATACTGTTGGTCACGTTGCCTTCCTGAATGTCATTGCCAGTTCAAAAACTGCCTGTTAATAAGCTGCTCGTTACTAATAAGTTTCACCAAAAAAAAACCCGCCTTGCTGGCGGGTTTTTGGCATCTTGTCATGCAAGCATTAACCCACCATCGGGTAGTGAATAATGCGAATAATTATTGCCTGTACTGACTTGTTAGTCCTCATTCGGGCAAGCATAGACTTATCACGCCTTATGTCAAGGCTCGGGGCCCTTTCGGGAATATGTGCACAGAACCGCTGAGTAAATGCTTTTTAATCAGAGATGAATGGCACTTACTTAACCTGAACCGGGTTGTTTCGCAGAAGGTGCAGTGGTTCCTTTCCTCCGCGGCTTGCGGCTCTCCGAGCTCCCCTCACTTGGTCGAAAGCCCCTGCGGGTCCGATGGCGGCCCCCTTCCTTCACGCGTTCGGCGCTATCCGAACGCGGCCCGTCCTGCGCGGCCCGACCTGAAGACTGCGGAAAGGAACCACTACACCTCCTGCTAAAGTCTTCGAGATGGCACCTCGAACGACGGAATTTGCTTAAGTAAGCGCCATTCTAATCAGAGATTCCCCTAGTCATTGGCATCTTCCAGTTCCTTTTCATCCTGGACGCCGGTGACGCTACCGCGAGAATTGATTTTTTCGAGGATCGCGGCGAGCAGTTTTTCGATCTTAAAGGCATGATACCAGTCTGGCGGATTCTCATGATGGACCGCATTGGTGCCTACCACCTGGAAGTCCCAACCCTCCCGAATCGCGGTTTCCCTGACTTTGGTGAGTGTTTTCCAGGCAGGATCTGAAAACACCGGGTGGACACAGGCCACCACGATGTTTTTCGCGCCATGGCTCTTCAATTCGTCGACCGATGCAGCCACAGACCCCGCGGTGTCGATGATGTCGTCAACCAGCAGGATGTTTCGATCTTTGACGTCGCCGATAAGTGTTGATCGAAATACGTGATTGGGCTTGGAGTAATCTCTCTCCTTGGAAAGGGCAGCGAGGTCGGCTTCAAGCTCCTCGGCATAAGCCCGGGCGCGTTCGAGGTAACCTACATCGGGTGAAACCACCACGTCCCCCACGAGTCCGCGTTCCTTGAGCCACTGGGAGAACCGGCGAGTTAAAAAAACATTTTCCAGATGAGTCAGGGTGGGATTGAACATCCCGGCAATGGCATCGTTATGTATTTCGATGGTGACAACCCGGTCAGCTCCGGCACTTTGCAACATTCGGGCAAACAGTCCGGCACTGATACCTTCGCGCGTGCGGCCCTTGCGCTTATCCTGTCTTGCGCCGGGATAGTAGGGTACGACAGCGGTTACATATTGCGCATCCGACAGGGCAGCAGCCTCGACCGCATGCAATAACATGATGAACCGATCATAAATGGAGCGTTCGTCCTGAGCGCTGACAGGTGACTGGAATATATAGACATCGTGGCCGCGTACATTGGCGCCGATCTCAAACTTGCCCTCGCCGCAGGCGAACCAGGTTTCAGTCGTGGGGACAAGTTCGTGTCCCATGCGTACGGAAACCGACTCTGCAAAGCGCCGACCGGATTCGCATGTCATGAGTGCGATAGGAGCGCGTGCGTCGCGGACCCTCATTTTACTATCTGTTGTTGGTTCCATGTGGGCTCTGTCAGTTTACGAAGTGTATTGATCAGCAGGATATGTTCCTGCTGGATAACGCGCTCGGCCAGCGACTCTGGCGAATCCTCCGGACGAACGTCAATTTCGACCTGGCTGATTATCTCTCCGGTATCATAGTCCTCATCAACATGATGGATGGTAATTCCGGTTTTGCGATCGCCTGCCTTGATGACAGCCTTGTGGATGGCGCTGCCAAACATACCCTTGCCGCCGTGAGCCGGTAGCAGCGACGGATGAATGTTGATGATTCTGCCTTTGTAGGCGTGCAAAACCTGTGCTCCGAGCTTCTTCAGGTAGCCTGCGGTAACCACCAGAGAGACATCGTAAGACTTCAGCCGGGCAAGCATAGCGCAATCCAGCGCCTCGGCCTGGGGGTATGTTTTGCTGGACAGATGGGCGATGGGAATACCATTATTGGCGGCTCGCACCAGTGCCTGGGCGTTACTGTTATTACTGATGGCGACGACAACTTCTGCATTCAGAATGCCGGCACTGCAGGCGTCGATGATTGCCTGGAAATTTGTACCGCGATGCGAGGCGAGCACTGCCAGGCGGCACTTTTGGGCTAGCGCGACATCAGGCATGATCTATCCCCGAGCGTTTGTGGTGAAGCCGCTTCTTCAGACCTTGTCGAAATCCCGGATAAACCGATTCGTAGGCCGCGATGATCTGTTCCGTTTCCTCGTCACGCAATCCCTCCGTGTGCCGCAGGAGTTGTGCAATGTCGCGCTGGGCGTTGCGTTTACGCAGGGGTTTCCAGCGCAATTTTTCGAGATCAATAAACGCGATCCGCGCCGGGTCCGCGCAAAACACCATAATATGCTTGCCGTAGAGACACCCGTGCAGGTAGCGATGCTGATGCAGGCTGATCAGCGAAGGTATGAGATGGGCAAACAAGGTATTCCGGTCGGCATCTGTGGCATCACCATTCAGGTAGGTGGACAGGTCTACGTACCCGGTCAATGCCTCCATGGCCATCATCGCATCACCCTTTGCCTCTGCATAAAGAGCGATCAAGGGCGTAATCAAACCTGCCGTTTGCACCCGCTTGAAATTATGAAACTCCCGGCGCAGGGTCGGAGTCTTCAGGAACAATCTACGCGGTTCGCGATAACTGTGATTGACCTGGCGTTTAACAAAATAGACATGATCTCCGGTTGTTTCGACTCGTGACACACCACTCCAGCCTCCACGGCGAATATTTTTGGGCTCGAAGAACGGAAGCTCAAGGTTCAGGAAATATTGGAGATCAACATAGTCCATGGGTTCAGGGTGTTCCTGTTTCCTCGATAACTTTTTCCAGCACGTATATCCGCCACATGGAAATTTTTGGGGTCATATCGTGGAAGCTTCGAATCCTGAAGCCGGCATCCCTGAATTCGGCTTCGATGGTTTCCCGGGGAATGACAAAACGGTTCTGGTAGCCTTTTTTTGATCGTTTGCGTTCCAGTCGGTAGCGTCGCCATGCCTGATAGTTGCCGTCTACCCAGAGGGAAATGCAAACTGTTTCCCGGGTGACCCGATAGAACTCAGCCAGCAGGCGTTGTCGATCGCTGGCCTCGCCGACATGATGAATAAGACGCATGCAGAAAATACTGTCGACTGCGTTGTCGGTCAGTTGGATATCGAATGCCGATGTTTGCATAAGTTCAAAGCGGGCTGCGATCTCTGGTGCCTGAGAGGATCTTGCTACCTCCAGCATCGATGGGCTGTTGTCCGCGGCCAGCAATTTTGTCGCGCCAGAGGAAACCAGGATCGGCCAGAACCGACCTGCACCACAGGGCAGATCGAGGATTGATTGCGGGTATCCGGCTGACTGCAACGCCATGCTCGCCACATTCAGTTCACGTTGGTTAGACCTGTTTCGCCAGAATCCGGTACGATGCTTTTCCAGATAAGCCTTCGAGTGTTCTTCGTTGTACTTATCTGAAAATGCCAATTCCACTTTTTCTTCGGTCACTTTGCTTCGCCCACGTTAAGCTTCGGAATGGTGATTAGTGCGGTGATAATGAGAAAAATGGTTCCTGGAAAAGGTACGATTTATCGCTGTTCATCATTCTACCCGATTGTGCAATTGAGTGGCACGATCGCGGCTCACTTATACCCACATATATGTGTACCTGAGAAATGAGTCTGGTCAAAAATTTGCAGTGTAAGGAATGCTACAATCTCGTCGAATACCGGTTTCAGCCGGTACACGGCAAAGAGGTGAATGTGCCCCGTATTTTAGTGTTGATGTTGATGTGTCTTGCCCTGCCCGGCACTGTCCGGGCCGAGGGCGAGCTGTTGTTGATGAACGGTTGGGCGCGTGCCAGTACGCCAGGCGCTGTTTCGGCAGCGGTCTATGGCAGGTTTGTGAATACCAGTCCGACGCCGTTACGCCTTGTCTCGCTTGGTAGTGATATCGCCGGGCGGATCATGATTCACCAATCCCGACTGCAGGGCGATATGATGAAAATGGAACACGTGCCGACGATTGAATTTCCGGCCGGAGGTGAGATCCGCTTCGAGCCTGGGGGCTACCACTTGATGGTAACTGGATTGAAACGGCCGCTCAGGAAGGGAGAAGTTTTTACGCTGGCGGTTAACTTTGCACTCGCAGGCACATCGCCATCAAATCCGGGTCTCGCGCCGGAGACCGGCTCGAGTGTCGCGGTGATAAGAGTCGGTGCGATCAGCCAGATGTCGGAACCGGAGTTTTGAAGTCCCATGCTTGAAAAGCTCAACAAGGCGGTAAAACTTCAGATTGGAGGAAATTTTTCTGCTGCAGAGACAATTTATCGGGAAGTGTTACGACTGGATGCAGACAATGCGGATGCCAATCATCTGCTTGGCCTTATTCATTCTGAAAGGGATGAAAATGACCTGGCGATGCAATTAATAGAGAAGGCGATCAGCCTCAATGCCAGCGCGCCATCATTTCACCACAATATTGCGGGTATCTATCGTCGAGTTGGCCGACTGGCGGAATCGGAAGCGGAATTCCGCCGGGCCATCGCACTGAAACCGGACTATGGCGAGTCTTATCAGGGCCTGGCGGAAATGGTGAGGTTTGAAAAGTCAGACCCGTTGCTCGCACAAATAGAAACCCAGCTTAAAACTGCCAAAGATGACAGTCTCAGGTGTTTCTGCCATTTTGCTGCGGGCAAAATTTATGATGACATCGGCCAATACAGCGCCGCCTTCAGGCACTACCAGTATGGCAATCAGGCCGCGAACCGGAGCTTCAATAATGCTGCTTTTCGCCAGCAGGTGAAGGACACGATTTATCTATTCAGTTCTGCTTTTGTTAAGCGTCACGCTAATTCCGGAGTTCCAAGTCGCCAGCCGATATTTATTCTGGGCATGCCGCGATCCGGCACCTCGCTGGTCGAGCAGATCCTGGCCAGCCACTCCAGTGTTTTCGGCGCCGGAGAAATCAATGATCTGAAGCATGTTGTGATTGCGGCCGGCTCCGCTGGCAAGTCACGATTCCCAGCCAATCTTTCAGGGCTCCCGACCGCAGGATTTGCCGAGATGGGCACACGGTATCTGCGGGCCCTGGCGAAGTTGATTGAAAGTGAACCTTCGCAACGTGTGGTCGACAAGCACCCACTTAACTTTCAGTTTGTCGGCCCGATTCTGCAGATGTTACCGAACGCAAAAATAATTCACACGGTTCGACATCCACTCGACACCTGTCTGTCCTGTTTCTTCCAGAACTTTACCCGGGGACAGGATTATAGTTTTAATCTTGAGAGTCTGGGCCATTTCTACAATGACTATAGCCGGCTTATGGATCACTGGGACACGTTATACCCGGGCCGGATTTTGAAACTGGACTATGAAGCGCTGTTAGCCGACCAGGAGACGGAGATCAGAAAGTTGCTGGATTATTGTGAGCTGGATTTGGAAGCGTCCTGCTTCTCGTTCTACGAGAATGATCGGGCCGTCAAAACGGCCAGTTTTTTACAAGTGAGGAAACCGCTCTATCAGACTTCAGTTAATCGCTGGCGGAATTACCCGGAGCAGCTGGCGGGACTGGCAGCGCTCATCGGAGTGAAGATAGACTCGCCAGTGACTATATCTGCATCATCCTCGATCCTGTAACCGGGTGGCGTCGAATCGGAAATCCGGGATAAACGAAGCATGATAAAGTACGCACTCAATTTGTATAGGGAGCTTTGATGATTTCTGCATCCTGGCGTGACATGGAAGCGGCTGTGCCTGAATTGGCGGGATTCGGCAAAGTCCGACTCGACGGTAAAGTCGCGTACCTTGCCACCGTGAAGAAAAATGGCCAGCCAAGGGCACATCCAGTAACCCCAATCATCGGGCAGGGACATTGTTTTATTTTTGTTGAACCAAGTTCGCCCAAAGCAGGTGACTTACAGGACAACGGATTCTTCTGTCTGCATTGCTCCATGAATGACAGCTCGGGTAGCAGTGGGGAATTCCAGATTTCAGGTGTGGCACGGCTGGTTGAAGACACTGAGACACGCGGGCTTGCGGAGTCAGTGTCAAGTTATCGTCCGGCAAGTCGTTACCTGTGTTTTGAGCTGTGTCCGTCCGAGGTCTTGTCCACAACCTATCGCGGTGGACGCCCGAGTCGACAAAAATGGATAGCTTGTGAAGACTAGTTCGGGCACATTGGCAACTTAACCGCAGGATCAGCGCAGCATGCAAACTTGAGTAACACGACCAACCGATCTGACCAACTCCCACTGTCGACGATTATCAACTACAACATGCCAACGGTTGGGGTTGGCTTCATGTTCTTCATCGTCAGCTTGTACCTGATGAAATTCTCCACCGATGAATTGCTTATTTCGCCAGCCGCGATGGGCGTGATCTTCGGGATCTCCAGAATCTGGGATGCAGTCACTGATCCCCTGGCAGGCTACTTCAGTGACCGGACCAATCTGAAGGCGGGTCGCAGAAGGCCCTGGATGCTGGTGTCCATTGTGCCAATCGTACTGACCTTCTACATGATGTGGAATCCACCAGAAGGCCTGACAGGCCTCGAAAATGTACTCTGGATGGGCTTCGCGATTATCCTGTTTTACACCGCAATGACTGCCTTCTCGGTACCTCATACTTCGCTCGGGGCGGAACTCAGCAATAACTACCATGAGCGAACCAAGATATTTGGCCTGCGCCACATGATCTGGAATTCCGGGTCGTTACTGGCGCTGATTGCCATGCACATGCTCATTACGGGTGATGATGTGCGCGAAACCGCGTTCTCGATTTCTGTTGTTGCCTGTGTTGTGACGGCGGTGTTAATCCTGTGGATGTTTATGAAGGTTCAGGAGCGGCCGGAATATCAGGGACGAGGTGAGGTAAATGCCTTCATTGCGTTTGGAGATGTGTTCAGAAATACCCACGCGCGCCTGTTACTCCTGGTTTTTCTGGTGGAGAGCCTGGGCGGCGCGACCATTGGCATCCTCACACCTTACATCGCCGAATACATTGTTGGTCGACCGGAAAAAACGGTGGTGTACATCCTGCTCTATCTGATCCCCTCGGTGTTCTCAGTTCCATTGTGGCTGCCACTGTCTCGACGTGTTGGGAAAAAGAATATGTGGATTTTCTCAATGATTGTTACTGGTCTCGGATTTGGCTCGATGTTCTTCCTCAAAGAGGGCTCAGATACCCTGATCAGTGTGCTTGCTGTGATTTGTGGTCTTGGCGCTGGTTCAGGTGCTGTAGTAGCTCCTTCAATCCAGGCGGATGTGATCGACTATGACGAGTACAAATCAGGCAAGCGAAAGGAGGGGGCTTATTTTGCGACCTGGAATTTCGTCTTCAAGAGTGCCACCGGCCTGACCCTGATGTTAACGGGATTTGTCCTGAGTGCCACGGGTTTCGTGCCTAACGTGGTACAAACGGAGGAATCGAAAACGGCTTTGCTGGTACTTTATGCGCTGTTTCCTCTGGTATGTTATCTGTTTGCCGCATTGATTTTTACCCGGTTCAGTCTGGATGAAGTCAGTTACCAGAGAATTCGTGATGCACTGGATGGAAACAACCAGGGTGATGGGGATAAAGTGGCAGTGGGCGTCGAGGTATAGCGGACGGATACACGGCGACATCTGAAACCAGCAGGAGCAGGCAATGGACGGCATTCATGATCTCGGCGGCAAACACGGCCATGGACATGTTCGGCAGGAATCTTCCGAACCTGCTTTTCACGCACGTTGGGAGGCTGCGGTCTTCGCGATGGTCAATGCGGCTGCGGCCAGTGGCGCATTTAAAAACACCGACAGGTTTCGCCACGCAATCGAGCGAATTGACCCAGTGGCCTATCTGTCGCACGGCTACTACGGTCGTTGGCTGGGTGGTGTCGAAACCCTGCTGGTGGAAGCCGGTCTGATAACAACGGACGAGATTAGCCGCAAAGCTTTAGAGCACGGTGCGGATGCCTCGGACCTGATTGCAGCTCGCCCGGGATTGGTCCCTGATCCACAAGGTGACCCGCCGGTTAATTCGATGAGTGACCGTTCCCTGAATAGACCTGCACGCTACAAACCGGGTGATCTGGTGCGCACTGCAACTGTCGTTCAATCGGGACACACCCGCCTTCCTGCTTACGCCAGAGGTAAAATCGGACAGGTGATTGATGTTCATGGTGGCTGGGTTTATCCCGATACCAACGCCCATGGTCGTGGCGAACAGCCCCAGCATTTGTATACCGTTGCGTTTACCGGCAGTGAACTTTTCCCCGCACCGATTGATGCTGCTGATGATCAGCCAGAGAGTAGCCAGGATCAGAACATCCGCGTTTGCCTCGATTTGTTTGAGCCCTATCTCACGCCTGCCACATCAGGAGCACGTCTATGAGCAACCATGAACATGAGCATCAGCAGCCTCCCCAGGCGATCCGGGCGGAGGCGCTCGAGTCATTGCTCATTGAGAAAGGCCTGCTGACACCGGATGCAATTGATGAGGTGATAATTCGGTACGGTGAACGGGTTGGACCACTGAACGGCGCACGACTGGTTGCGAAGGCCTGGTGTGACCCGGTATTTCGGCAGCAGTTGCTCGAGGATGGTACTTCCGCAGTGGCAGATTTTAATTTCGAAGGCGGCCAGGTCGAGAAACTGGTGGTGGTCGCGAATACCGAACAGATACACAACGTGGTTGTTTGTACATTGTGCTCCTGTTATCCCTGGGCAGTACTTGGCCTGCCGCCAAAGTGGTACAAAGATCCGGCATACCGGTCGCGTATTGTTCGTGAACCGCGGGTACTACTGGCAGAGATGGGACTGGCGCTGGCGCCGGATATCGAGATTCGCGTCTGGGACTCCAGCGCCGAGATCCGCTACATGGTGTTACCCTTACAGCCGGGTGAAAGTGTTGGCGAGGATGAAGCACAACTTGTGGAACGGGTTACCCGGGATTCAATGATTGGTGTCGCGGTGTTATGAGCGGGAATTCGGTTGAACCGATGCCCCTTGAACAAGCGCTGTCGCCACCGATGGCTAACGGTGAATTATTGTTTGAAGCGCCCTGGCAGGGAAGGGTATTTGCGATCGCTCGGATATTGTGTGAGCAGGGGCTATATCACTGGGATGACTTCAGGAAAGCCCTGATCAGGCGAATCGATGACTGGGATCAAAACCAGCAACGCGATGAGCCTTACGCTTACTATGACCACTTCCTGGCTGCACTGACAGATCTGCTTGAGGACAAAGCACTATTTGATCTATCCGAATTGACCTCCCGTGATGCATTGCTCAACCAGCGGCCTCACGGCCATGATCACTGATTAAGAGTTAAAGCCTGGACGCGTCGTTCGAGTTCATCCGCCGGGAGTCTGCCCAGCAAGAACAACTGGCGGTGAACGGCTTCTGCTGGCATCGATGCCGGAAAAGCCTTGTGGAGTTTCTCGAACTGACCTCGCCATAACAAACCGGCAAACGCTGCGCCAGGTTGCCCTTGTATCTGTGTTACTGCGCGTCGGATTCGGTTGAGTGGATAGGGCGTGTTCGCCAGGAGATAATCCACCGCTTTTTCCGCTGGCCATTCGCCGGTATGTAGATGCAAATCGACGATCCCCAGGGATATTTGCCATGATTCACATAATGCCAGATTGGCATTGCGCTGAGGCTGATTCGATTCACTGGCCGAACGGGTGACATAAGCAGCCCATCCCCGCTCAAATCCCTTGAGGTCAAAATATGCCTCGAAGCCCGATGTTAAGGGTCGGCTGTTCGACAGGTAGAACCCCGGCAGCGCGTAATATGGTGCTGCACATGTGAGCTCGAACAAGGGTAGCTCATCCATGTGGCGCAGGTCGATTGAAAGCGTTGCCTTACTGGCATCAAACTGAAACAGGGTATCCGGGTCTTCCGGCAACCCGTCAAGATGAAAATCCAGGGCGTCAGGGGGAATGAGATCGCTGAGTTGCACATTGGTGGACGCCAGATCTACAAACAGGCTGAGGTACTGCTGGCGAGCTGCTGGCGAGTCCGGAAGGTAGTTGTCGTCATTGTTCCGCTCAGCGTCCAGCCACTGGCGAATGGTGGTGCCAGCTGAATGGTTTTCTTTTAGCGTAATTCGCTGGTGTGCCAAAGTCAGCCACCCGGTCGCCTGTACCAGAAATTCTTCCAGGTCAAATTCGATACTGGTGGTTAAAGTCAGGTTGCCTATTGTTCGGGAACTGGTTTCGGCCGATCGCTCACGCCGTCTACTTTCTTCGCGCTGCCACAGTAAATTAAACACGGCCAGATCGGTTTGATTACGCCCGCTGAGCCTGTCAGCCGAAACGAAACGCGCGAGCCGCGCATGGTGTTCAGACAACAGCGAAAACCGACTTTCCGGTTCCACAGTGTCGAGATCAGCCAGGGCTTCCGCCAGGAGTTTTTCGGCAACACGGTTCTCAAACTCATCAATCAGTGCCACAGGTGCAGGATGGTCAGTATCCTGGGGGGCAGATTGGCGGTTTTGTCCGAACGGCATGCAGGCGCTTACGAGCAGCGAACTCACCAAAAGGATCAGGGGGGCTCTGCTGCGCCTCGCGCTCAACAAGTTAAGGCCCGGTGGAACGCAGTGATGTGCAAACCGCATCGTTGAGTTCATTAAGGGTTGTCGCGTGCGCTTCGACCCGGACTATCTCCTGTTCCAGGGTTGATCGGTAGTCCCTATCCCTGATTTGTTTCAGGTTAATGCGCATGTTCAATACCGCTGACTTCACCGTGGCATCAGCGAGCACGGCCGCAATGGCAGTATCGGAAATCAGGTTTCTGTTGCCAATTTCGAACAGGCGCACGAGATCATCAATCAGCGAATCAATTAATAACAGCATTGCTCTCGGTGGTTCTGCCGCCTTCCGCAGCGCATTTTGCAACTGCGCCTTGCGTGCTGGTTCATCGGGCATCCTGTAAATTGCCATCAGCTCTGTAAACGCCTGCATGTCTGCGGTACCGAGCTCGATAAACCGGTTTCGGGCGGACTCGGCCCTGCCCAGTATGGGTGCTTTCGCGTCTGTCTTTGTCAGCTCACAAACCATAACGATCAAGGACGCTGCCTGGGCACCGGTGATTGCTGCAACTGCGCCACCTCCAGGTGTAGGTGCCTTGCTCGCCAGGTCCGCGAGATAATCCCCAAGGAGCATGTCTTTGAGGTTATTTTCCATCGGTCGCGGTCACATGAAAGATGTTATATAGCCGGATGAGATTTCTCATGCACATGGCGACAGTCATGGGTCCGACCCGGGGGATGTAGATATCCGTATGCGTATTAACATCATCTTCGAAGTTTGGCGAGCTGGAAAAATTCAGGCAGATAGTCCCTGGATCGATCTCCGAGGCGCTTATTTTTTGAAAGGAATCGCCGGGCACACCCGTGATGACGATGTCGGACTGCCGTAATGCTTCGGCTCTTGTGATACTCGATTCGTGGGGGATGGAATTGATAAATACCAGCGGACCGTTCAGATCAAATGAAACGACCTTTGCACCATCATTGGACATCATCACCGCAAGGGGCCGGCCTACGACTTCGCTGCGATTGAATATAGTAACTTTTTTTCCTGCGATAGGTCGATCAACTCCCGCAGCATAGACACCCACTTCGGTCAATATCTTGACGATGGCCAGTGGCGTGCATGGTATGAGCGCCTTCTTTCCCTCGTCAGGGCCGAGTGCGTAACGATCATTGTCGTAGAGTTTCCGTGTCCAGTAGATACTGCCGGCTTCTATATCCTTGCGGTAGTCCACCTGATTACGCAGATAGTCATCCTGCTGGCTATTAAACACCGGGAAATAGATAAATACCCCGTGCACCGTGACATCCTCGTTTGCCCGCAGGATTTCTGTTTCCAGTTCCAGTCGCTCTACGGGGCGCAGGTCGTATTCAATACCAATATCGTTGAATTTCTGCTGGGTTGCGCGGGCGTATGCGAGCGATGGCTTGTCGCGGGTCGCGATCAGGCCGACGACCTTCATCGTGGCCCCCAGCGCCTGTACTTCCTGCTTCACCTCGTCGACGTACTTCTCTGCCAGGATGCCGGGGTCGAGATCCGGTGGAGCTTCAGCTTTCTGCATCATATTTTTTACGGGTGATTGAGCCGAGGTACCCTTTATGGTGGCGCATACCATAGTCTTCTGAGGTGAAGTTTTTTAATTCCATCAGCGTCAGGGCGAGGGCGTCGCTGATTGCCAACATAACAGCGATCGTCGCGCTGGGTGTCAGTTTCAGCGGGCATGGCTCCTCGATATCCGGGCCCATGTCCAGGACCAGTTCACTTAAGCTTCTGAGTGGTGAGTCCGTATGCGAGGTAATGCCAATTATATGGTGCACGCCGAGATGGTGGGCGATCTCCAGCATCTCGATAACTTCATTGGACTTGCCACTGGTGGAGAAAGCGATGATGCAGTCACCTTCTGACAACATCCCCATATCTCCGTGTCCTGCCTCAGCCGGATGGATGAAGAATGCGGGTGTGCCGGTTGAGGCCAGGGTCGCAGCAAACTTATGGGCAATGTAACCGGCCTTGCCGATGCCGGTTGTGACGATTCTTCCCTGGCAGGCCAGAATAATCTCGACCGCCTGTTCAAACTCTGCGGTGACCTCGATTGCGCTGATCGCCGCGGCCTCGATGCGGATGATTTTCTCGATGTTTTCTCTGATGTTCAAAAAAGCGGACCTGCCTGTGCTAAATGTGGCGACATTATACGTGATACCCGCTGTTCAGACCTCGTGGTCTGCAAACAGTTTCAATGTTGTTTCGCAGACGTGCGGATGGTAGGACAATAACGCCGCGACCCGGGTTATAGGCAGCCAGCGGTGACCCAGCAGATATGCTGCATCATCGACGACTGCAGGTGGGTTTTTTGTTGGTGTACCTTTAAACCAGTGATTGGTTACGTCGAAAACCTGTCCATCCCAGCGGAACAGATAGTGACTTACGATCGGAGTCGTGCGGTCCAGGGTCACCTGGTATCCGGTTTCTTCGAGGGTTTCCCGGACTGCCGCTTCAAAAGCTTGCTCGTGTGGTTCAATCTTGCCACCCGGCAGGGACCACATGCGTTTTTGTGTGGTCGGGTCGCGGAGTTCGATCAACAGGATTTCATTGTCTCTGGTGCAGACAACGGTTGAACGGATTCTTGATACTGGCAAGCGTATGGGTTCCAAAGGTTGAGCGTGTTGATCGTCGAAACGGGACAATTTTACCCCTTTTTAGCTGATCCCGGGCTGTGCGACGCACTTTAAACGTATGGTTACCTCAACTTGCCTCAAATGGGTGATTTCATCACCAGACTGGATAACAATTCGTGATCTGCAAAATTCCGGGAACCTGGAAGTGAATCTGACGCAACTCGCTGTGAAGTACAAGAGTGCCGTGGCCGTGGTAATTGGTCTGATTGGCCTGTTTGGCTATGTCAGTATCAGTCAGTTACCGCTGCAACTGCTGCCTGATGTGACCAGGCCGCAGATCTCTATTTACAACAACTGGCGGTCCGCGGCTCCCCAGGAAGTAGAGGAAGCGATTGTACAGCCCCAGGAGGAGGTACTGCGCTTTAACTCCGGCGTCGAAAGCATCGTTAGCAGTACTTCACGTGGCCAGGGACAAGTTGTATTGAACTATCAGCTTGGCTACGACATGAACCAGGCATTGCTGGATGTCATCAATCGACTAAACCAGGCACCGGCATTACCGGCAGATGCGGGAGAACCGTATGTGGCCAGTGGTGGCGATGGCGGCCTTCCCGGTGCGGCGTCCGTACTTGTCTACGCGGGTCCGAACAATCCGGTTAAGGACATGATTGAATACCAGGACCTGATTGACGAGGTCGTCGAGCCGCGACTCAGCAGGATCCCTGGCGTTGCCCAGGTCAACCTGAACGCGCGCCGGCCCAAAGAAATTAACATCGTTGTTAATCCTTTCAAAGCAGCGATACAGGGTGTCCAGATCAGTGATATTGCCAGTGCGCTCGCACGGGCCCGGGATGTGTCCGGCGGATTTGCGGATGTGGGACGACGCAGGTACACGGTCCGATTTTTGGGTGAGCAGGAGGTTTCTGAGCTAGGCCGTCTCGTGGTTGGCTGGCGGGCAGACCAGCCGGTCTACCTGGAAGAAGTGGCGAGCATCAATGTTGATTATGCAGAGAACCAGGGCATCAGCCTGCGTAACGGATATCCCTCGTACTACATTTCAGTGACCCGGCGGAATGATGCCAATACCGTACAACTGCTGGATGCACTGAACCAGGCGCTGGCCGAACTGAACGAGGGGCCTCTGAAAGACGCAGATATTCGCATTCAGCTAAGCTTCGATGCGTCGCTGCATATTCGCCGGGCGATCTCCATGGTGCAGAGCAATCTTCTGCTCGGTATCCTGCTCGCAACCGGAGTGCTGTTCTACTTTCTGCGCAATGCCCGTGCGACTCTGGTGATTACACTGACAGTACCGGTGTCCCTGCTGGCTTCTTTTATCGCCCTTTATCTGCTGAACCTCACCTTAAATGTGATTAGCCTTGCGGGTCTCGCATTTTCTGTCGGTCTGGTCATGGATGCCGCAATTATCGTCCAGGAGAATATCTATCGATTGCGGCAGCAGGGGATGAAACTCGGCAGTGCGGTCCTGGAGGGTTGTGCCCAGGTTTCAGGCGCACTGTTTTCATCAACGCTGACAACCATTGCGATCTTCGTGCCGATTCTGTTTATGCAGGGTATAGAGGGGCAACTGTTCAAGGATCTCGCGATTACGATATCCGTGGCGGTGCTGGTTTCCATGTTGAGTGCGTTGACGGTTTTGCCCGCCATCACTGCGACCTGGAAAGAGGTGGAGACCCCCACCGACCGATTTGGGGCGCTCTGGCAACGAATAGCGGATGGGGTGATGAAGTTGACAAAACGACCGGTCGCTTGCTTCGGTTCGATCGTGATAATCCTGTCAGGATCCCTGATTGCTGCCTGGTTGCTGATTCCCAAGGTGGACTTTCTTCCCCGGGCGAACATCGACGCGATCTCGGTGTTCTTTAATATTCCGGCTGGCATGAACATCAAAACCATTGAAACGGAGCTTGCAACAGAAGTCGTTGGTCGTTTGCAGCCGTATTTTACCGGCGAAAAACAGCCAAAAATCCGCGCCTATAACTTTGCCTCCTTTAACGGATTTTTTACCCAGGTCTACATTTATCCAGACGACCCGGAAAGAGTTGTCGAACTGATCGACAAGTTGCGCGGTGAAATACTGATTGGCTTACCTGATGTCAATGCGTTTGTCAGCCAGGCCTCCATGATCAATGTGGACAACGGTGGTGGGCGAAGCATCAATGTCGATATCCAGGGTAACGACCTGCCACTACTGCTCGAAGCTGCCAGAAAAGGCCAGGAGAAAATTGTCACCCTCTGGGAAAATACAAATGTCTTCTCCCAGGGAGGTCTGAGCCTCGATGAACCTGAGCTGAGAGTGCTGCCGGACGATCGTCGAATTAACACGGCAGGCATTGATCGGGCCGCGCTGGGTAGTGCGATCAGAGCCTACACCGGAGGTCTGTACGCCGGTGAATATTTCGATGGAAACCAGCGAATGGACATGCTGATCAGGACTGAAAAATGGCGTTCACCGGAAGAATTGTTGACGCTGCCAATCTCGACACCATTATCGGGTGTGCAGAAAATTGGAGATCTCGTCTCGGTGGAGCGCTCTGTCGGACCGACCCGATTGCAACGCGTGGACGGCAGGCGCACCGTTACCCTGAACGTCACACCGCCTGACCACATCACTCTGGAGGAAGCGCTTGAAACGCTGCAGGCCGAGGCGACACCAGTGATCAAGGCAGCGCTACCTGCCAATGGCAGTGTGAAATACCGGGGTAACGCTGATCGATTGAAACAGGCATTAAATGAAATTTCGATTAACTTTCTGTTATCGCTGTTGATCCTGTTTATGATAATGGCAGCGTTGTTTAAATCGCTGACGGACAGTTTTCTGGTGTTGCTTGTGATGCCGGTGGCCGTTGCGGGCGGCCTGGCTGGTTTGAAGGTATTAAACCTCTTCACATTCCAGTCGCTGGATATGTTGACCATGATCGGCTTTATTATACTGTTGGGCCTGGTGGTGAATAATGCGATCCTGCTGGTAGATCAAACCCGGCGGTCAGAACGTCAGGGCGATACCAGGACGTCGGCCGTGCATACGGCGATTGTAGCCCGGGCCAGGCCGATATTTATGAGTTCCTTTACCAGTATTTTTGGCATGATTCCGCTTATGGCTATTCCGGGAGTGGGTTCTGAAATTTATCGGGGACTCGCCACGGTAATCGTCGGAGGGATGCTAGCCAGTGTCATGCTCACGCTCATATTGATGCCCGCGTTGCTCAGACTGGAAGTCGCGACTTTCGTCAGACTCATCGATAGCAAACAAAGCATGTCGAACCAGGAGAATCTTGCCAGATGAATTCATTGTTGACTGGCGTTCTATTGTTCGCGACAAGTCTCGCGGCGTATTCAGCAGATCCCACGGTTGTGGTTCGTGAGGTCACCGAAGTCCTTGAGGTAAAGCCGGTAAAAGTTAATGGCGTGCTGAGGAATCGGCGCGATCTGTTCCTGCCCAGTACCATGGATGGTGAGTTGCTCTGGGTGCTCGAAGAAGGTGAACTGGTAGCGCCCGGAATGACCGTTGCAAAGGTCGATGACATGCAGCTTAAACTTCAGTTGGCCGAGCAGGAGCTGCTCAGAACGCGCGCGCGGATTAACAGCGACTATCTTGAAGAAGAAGTTGTCAGGCTGCAGGCGCTGGAGAAAACGAAGCTGGCTTCAAGAACGCAACTGGCCGAAATGGTTTCCCGCCGGGATTTAAGTATCAGCGATGTTGCCGTTGCCGGGGCACGGGTCGCGCAATTGCAGGAGAATATACGCAAGACGGACATTGTAACCCCGGAAGGCGGCGTTGTGGTTGAACGATTGCTTCAGGGCGGAGAGTACGCCCGTCGGGGCGAGAGTGTTGTACGTGTCGTCAATCCCGATTCACTCGAAATCAAAGTTTCGATTCCGGTTGATTACCTGCGCCGCCTCGCGCGCGACCGGCCCGTTGATGTGATAGTCAACCAGCTGACCTTCACAGCAGCACTGCGCTCGGTCATTCACGCGGGCAACCAGACGTCGCAGACGTTTGATGCGATTATTGATGTTCCACCGGAGTATTGTGAACTGCTCGTCGGCGGTCAGTTTGCCGAGGTCTCACTACCGCTGCTGCGTGCAGGTAAGCGCTTGTATGTGCCCAGAGATGCGGTCGTATTGCGCAGCGAAGGTAACTTTGTGTTTCGTATTGGTAACAACAACGTGGCTGAAAAAATTTCTGTGACCCTGGGGGAGGGGCAGGGGGATCTTGTCTCCGTGCTCGGCGATCTTGCCGTTGGTGATCGCGTTGCGGTCCGGGGTGTTGAGCGACTCCAGGATGGTCAGGCGGTTAGCCCTGTCGGTTGAGCTTCTGACGCGCGACTTCCTGTGCGGTAAATCGAAGGTACGTGGCAGTTCTGGTTCACGGTCTGGTAATCTTTTGACCGCACTCTCCATTCGTAATGATTCCATCGATTCGTGTGCCTGGAACAGCAGGAGATGTGTCAGCTGCCGTCTGCCTCGCGGTTGACAATGCTTTGGAAGGTAAAGACTATAGGTTGGCGTTTTTTTGTAACTTAACGCCAGCATCGCGACTGCTGGTACCTCTGTTTTACGATCACTGGGACAAAGCGGATGCTCATCCAGAAAGAAGCCTTAACTGAATTTGCAAGAGAGATTTTCGTATCGCTGGGCACGACAGCTGAACGGGCGCAGGAAGTCGCCGCGCATCTGGTTGAGGCGAATCTGAAGGGACACGATTCGCACGGTGTCGGCATGGTACCCAATTACGTTGGCGGCGCGCTTGCCGGATCGCTTCTCGTCAATGCCGACGCACAGGTGACAGTGGATAAAGGGGCTGTGCTGATGGTTGATGGCAATTCGGGATTTGGTCAGGTGGTTGGGCGGCAGGCGACTGACTATGGGATTGAGAGGGTAAAACAAACCGGCATCGCCTGCGTCGGGTCCCGCAATAACCATCATCTCGGCAGGATCGGTAGTTATGGGGAACAATGTGCCAGGGCAGGACTCGTTTCTATACATTTCGTTAATGTCGTGGGCCATGCGCCTTTTGTCTCCCCCTGGGGTGGCAGGGACAAACGCATGCAAACCAATCCGTTCTGCTGTGCGATTCCGACGGACACCGATCCGATTGTCCTGGACATGGCGACCAGTGCAATTGCCCTTGGCAAGGTTAGAGTTGCGGGTATGAAGGGGATCGCGGTCCCGGATGGTTCCTTGTTCGATGCAGAAGGAGTACCGAGCACCGACCCGGGCGTACTCGGCCAGGGTGGGTCCCTCGGTCCATTCGGGGCGCATAAAGGATATGGGCTGGCGCTTATCTGCGAATTGCTGGGTGGTGCGCTGGCGGGTGAGTGGACCATGCAGGATGTTTCCAGACAGAAAAATTACACGATTAATCACATGCTGATGTTCATACTCGACCCGGATCTGTTTGGTGGTGCTGAGGGCTTTAAACGAGAAGTGCTTGGTATGCGAGACTGGCTACACGCATCAAAACCGGCGAAAGGTTTCGATAAGGTCAGGTTGCCCGGAGAACCTGAACGTGAATCCATGGCCGAGAGAGCAAGCTCAGGGATCCCCATTGACGACCAATCCTGGCAGGCAATCTGCACTGCCGCAGGGAAGGCAGGTCTAAGCGATTCTGCTATCGCTGCGGCAACCGGTTAAGTTTGCGCACGGATTTGATCAGTGATGGGTTTTAGCCACCATGCCAACGCCATAATGACGGCACCTCGCAGGGCAATGAACAGCAGGCCAAACAGTGCACTGGTTAGCAGGAAAATGCCTGCGCCGACGATGATCAGGTCCACGCCGACGATTAGTGCCAGAGTTCTGCCGGCGTTTCTACCGATGATGATGAAATATGCCGCGGCCAGCGAAAATACACTCAGACCAACATCTGACATACCGAGTGCATAGAGTGTCACGGCCAACGATTCGGCCTCGGGTCCCTTAAGTGAAAGCTCCGCGAGAGTTGATGGTGCCTTCGCAATCATGGCTGACCCTATTGCTAACAACAGCAATCCGTTTAGTCCCAGCACCAGTGCAACGATCTTCCTGTACATTAATTATGCTCTATGCTTGCTTTCATAGAATTTTCGAGACTCAGAGGGACGTTGTCATGACCGTCCGCAAATTGGAGGCACGGTAGATCTCATTTCCATCGACGCTCATCGTCGCATCGGCGATGCCCATCTTCAGTCGTTGATCAAGTACCCGTGTTATTTGCAGGTCATAGACAACTTTTTTGGCATCCGGCAATACCGTCCCATTGAACTTGATCTCACCACCCCGGGCGCGTCCCTTACCAGGGAATCCCTTCCAGCCAAGATAGAATCCGAGTAATTGCCACATGGCATCGAGGCCCAGGCAACCCGGCATCACCGGGTCACCTTCGAAGTGGCAATCAAAGAACCAGAGTTGTGGCGTAATGTCCAGTTCGGCAATCACTTCACCCTGCCCGCAAGCGCCTCCCGTGTCACTGATCCTGACGATTCGGTCCATCATCAGCATGGGTGGCATGGGTAATTGTGCATTCCCGGGTCCGAACATTTTTCCTTGTGCACATTCAATAAGTTCATCGTGACTGAATGAGGATTGTCTTGTCATGGTGAATTCGGTCTCGCTTCGGAAAGAGTCAGACTAACATGCCTGCACGGATCAGGTGTGCCTGTTACGGATGTTTTCGATGGCCTTCCATGCCAGTATGATTTCTGCGGTGATGTAGCCCTCCCACACATAGGGCTGGGACCCTACTATTTCTGCCCCGAGGGTCTGGTAGAACGTTATATTGGGATTGTCCTTTAGTACCCGCACAATCAGGCCCTGCCGTTCACTCGTCGATGTTAGTCGCGCCGCTTCGTTAATTAGCCGTTCTCCTAATCCCCTGCGCTGCCATGCAGGATCGATCTGTAGTGAATTGATCTCGTGGGCGTATCGCTCAACAATGTCGGCATCTGCGATATCTCTAATGAAGCATCTTGCCAGTACGAGACCCACCACATCCACCGCCTCCACTTCTGCCACCAGCAAATGTTCACCGACGTTTTCCTCCAGAATCGATCGTCCCCAATTGGCGGCGCTTTGTTGGACGGTCAGGCCTTTTAAACAGGGTTCCGGGACCCGGCCCCGGAAAGCGGAGTCGGTAGCATCGATGGTAATGCGAGCAAGGGCGTAACGATCTTCAAACCTGGCCTTTCGGATAAGAACTTCTGGCATAGATAACTGGCTTTCGCAGGGTTGGTGTGCTGTCAGTTTATCACCGAAGATAAGTCTAGGAATATTCAATGACCTGATTCGATGCATAAACAGTAGTGGAGGCGATGGCGGTTTGTCTCTGCGCTGAAAGGGACAAGGTCCGAGCGTCATCGCGATACGCCTGAAGTTTTTGTTCTGATGGAAACTGGATAACGTGGATCTCGTCAGGGGCGTCCGCCCCCGTATCCATAGGATTGAAGGCAACTATCAGCTTACCTCCGTGTTCTCTTAGAATCGGCAGTATCTGCTCCTCATATCGACGCAGCCCAGGTAACCCGTCGGTTCCTGCCTTTAAAAGCACTACCATGGAGATCATTGTGCCAACTCCATTGTTTGCATGTTATTCGCGCCCCCCGGCAACACTATCCTGCAACAGAATGTCGCAGGACAGTTGTAGCTCTGTAATCCGCTTGATCAAATCGCAAAGCTCCGAGATGATCAACGGATGCCGAAATGGTCGTCTGTATCCTTGTGCGATCAAATGACCAGGATACGTTTATGCATGACGTTGTGCCCTGGATATCTAGTGACGATCAAGCAACAGCGTCACGAAACCTGATAGTGGTTTAAAACATTAAACAATTTCCGTCGCAAGCGCACCTTAATCTCGTGTGGGCCGCGCCTGACGGTCGGTTGGTAAAGGCTGATTTTGCAATCGTGCGATTGGATTGAGCGGCACCCTGCGCAACACCTCGACATAAGAGCGTACACAAACTAATCTCCATGTCACCAGATAATCATATGCACGATACCTGACTTGTGTTCAGGTGAGCATCGCGGTCCATGGGCGTACTCAGTCCGAATGCCAAATAAAAAACAGAGACAGTTCGGATGATGAAAGAAAAACTCAGTTTCAATTTCAAGGTTGCCTACGGCATCGGCCAGGCAGGCGAGGGTATGTTCGGCACGGGATTGGGATTCTTTCTGCTGTTTTACTATAGCCAGATTCTCGGACTGAGTCCCGGTCTTGCGGGTTCGGCCATTGGCCTGGCAGTGATGGTCGATGCGGTGTCCGATATTTTTGCGGGTTCCCTGTCGGACCACTGGGAATCCAGCAACGGGCGGCGACATCCGTTCATGTATGCATCGTTCGTGCCCTTGTCACTCAGCTTTTTTTTGCTGTTCTTCCCAATGGTAGACTCTGAGTTGGGACTGTTTATCTGGCTGGCCGTGTTCACCAACATTGCCAGAACCATGATGTCGCTCTACCACGTACCCCATATCGCACTAGGCGCAGAAATAACCGAGGATGTTAGCGATCGTTCCGCTTTGGTTGCCGCCCGGCAGTTCTTCTCGAATATCGGTGGCCTGGTCGCATTAATGAGTTTCTTCCTGATCTTCTCCCCGCTGCTCGGCGAGGTCGGTCGGTTTAACGCAGAGGCCTACAAACCCTGGGCGTTTTTTCTTGCCCTCGGCATGGGAGGCACTATCTTCTGGAGTGCCTGGGGTACGCGTTCGGTCATTCCATTTCTGCCTAAAATTGCGGCGCAATCGCGATTAACGTTCAAGTCCCTGGTCGTTCGACTTATCACCGATTTCAAAGATGTCACGCGCAACAGGAATTTTCGGTTTCTGTTTACCGGTGTATTGGTGGTCTACATTATGGTGGGAGTCACCGGCACCCTTGATATCTATATGGTGACTTATTTCTGGGAGTTGGATGATTCGGTGGTATTGCCAGTGCTCATCGCCTATGCCATTGGCAATGCCTTTGGTACGCTGATCTCAGTTAATCTATTTGCGCGATTTGGGAAAAAAGCCTGTCTTATTGGCGGCGGCTTGTCCTGGGCATTTTTTCAAACGCTACCGGTAGTGCTACGACTGTTGGGCTGGTTTCCCGAAAACGATGACACTATTACGATTGGCTCGTTTGAGACAAACATCATCATGCCGCTGCTTGTCGCTGTGAAGTTTGTACAGGGAATGGCGACCGCCCAGGCGAATGTTGGCTACGGTTCAATGATGGCGGATGTCTGCGATGAGCATGAATACAACACCGGACGACGTCAGGAAGGCGCATTTTTTGCTGCGGTCGCATTCTCCGCGAAAGCGACCAGCGGATTCGGCGCCGTTATCGCTGGCTGGGCTCTCGAGTTTATCAGTTGGCCGGTCGGTGCGGATATACGTACCGCCGCAGATGTTCCACCGGAGACGTTGCTCGACATGGGTATTTTTTACGGTCCGATGATCGCATCACTCGGATTTATATCGGTGTTTTTCTACACACTGTATAACCTGACGCCAAAGCGACATGCGGAAATACTGGTTGAACTCACTGATCGCAGACGCGTCGCGCTCGAACTTGCCGATGCGTCTGGTTCAGACTACAGGTCGCATGAAATTAGAACAGCGTAAGGTGTAATGCGGCGTGATCGCTGAGCGCTTCGCGTCGAGTGTCTTCCTCAGTCGAGCCCCATTGATAGGATATTGATCTGAGACGAGCCAGTAGTCGCGGATTCAGATAAGCATGGTCAAGCCTGAATCCGTTGTTGCCATTGGGAGAGTACCAGCTGTATTCACGGAGGTCCGGACGCAGGTGGCGAAATCCATCATGCCAGCGGCGACGCTCAAGCCTGCTGATCCAGGCAATCTCCTTTCGGCCAAAAGCCGGTGACTGTTCATCGATGCCTGGCAACCCGGAATTAGTATCTCCGATCAGCAATCCCTCGTTAAATTGAAACTTCCCAAGAAACCTGATGGAAGCGTCGTAAAAATTATCCTTTCTACCGCTGACACGGTTTGGAATATGCATTGATCCGATGAACAATTCAGGCTCAGTGTGGACAATACAAGGCAGCCAGCGATAAGTATCGATGCGAGTTCGATCAGTGATCGATGAGAGCTTGTGGATGGAGGCGATCAGCAGCCCGTTGGTGGCATCACCCACTCGTCTGATCGTGGAGAGCTGGTTGCACCAGCCCGCAGCCGCTAACTGTGAGGCTAAATACTGGCTGCTGGGTGTGCCGCGAAATTCTGACAGGGCGATGATATCGGGGCGCCAGCTGACCAGTTGTCGATAGATTGCCTCAACTCTCGTACCGCCGCCTGATCGAATGTTCCAGGCTACGATGTTCATTTGATTCCCCTGCGTTAGTCGATGGGTTCGTAGCTACTGCTGCATCGACCGGATCTGATAAAACCTGGCTAGGCAATCCGGGTTTACTGATGCAGTATGCACTTAACAGATGCGATTCAGAGGATATCATCTTGCGAAAATGCGTCCTGGCTTTTTCAGGCTTTATTTCTGCGTTGTTGATCAATACGAGCCTGCTTGCCGCAGAGGTTGTTCCCCTGTTAAGTGGACCAGTTGGTACGTCTGCGGGTGGCCAGGAATTTCTGGCTTTAACGGTTGCCTACGGACCCGGTGAGGCATCACCCCCGCATCGCCACAATGCCGATGTCTTTGTCTATGTACTGGAGGGCCAGGTGGTCATGCAAATTGAGGGTGAAGATCCGGTGACGCTGTCAAAGGGACAGACCTTTTCTGAGCGCCCAAACGATGTCCATCTGGTCTCAAAGAATGCAAGTCTGGATAAACCAGCGAAAATCCTGGTGCACTTTCTGAAAAAGGCCGGAGCACCATCGACGGTGCCGGTGCATGACTAATTGCGCCCCGAAAATTGTTCCCAGTGAGTTCTGATACTAACGATCTGATTTCTTATCCCGTATACTTCGCGATCATTTTTCTCAATGGACTGCCTGCTTACGAGTGACTAACACGCGTAATCACGGCATGGCCTGTAGTGCACAAATCAACCCTGAAAGCCCTGTCGATCCTCGCCTACCCTATGGTAATTTCCCAGGGTGCGTTTGCATTGATGATCTTCACGGATCGCTATTTCATGTCGCTGGTGAGTCCAACACACATGGGCGCCTCGCTCGGCGGTGGTGTCGCGTCATTCTTTTGCATGTCGCTGTTCATTGGCGTCCTGTCTTATTCCAATGCACTGGTGGCGCAGTATTTTGGCGCTGGAGAATTTGAAAAATGTCCGCGCGTGGTTACCCAGGGCTGGTTGCTGACACTCGGATTTATGCCGGTGCTGATTCTGATCGGTTATCTGGTTGCGAATGTTTTTTCTTTTATGGGGCATGCGCCAGAGCAGGCGGTGCTGGAGAGACAATACTTCATTATTCTTCTGTGGGGTGCCAGCATCAGTCTTGCCAAGACCTGCATAGCCTCTTATTTTTCTGGCATCGGTCGAACGCGGGTCGTTATGATCGCAGATACGCTGGGTGTCGCGCTCAACATCCCGCTTTCCTACGCGTTAGTCTTCGGACGTTGGGGTGTCCCCGAACTCGGAATCGAAGGTGCGGCTTACGGAACGATCATCAGCACCCTGTTCAGTGTTCTGGTTTTCTTTTGCTACTACTTTGAGTCGAAGCACCGCGACGAATTTTCAGTCGCACGCGCGTTCCGCTTTGACCTGGGGATTCAGCGTCGTTTCATTCGGCTGGGATTTCCTGCTGGGGTCGAGATGTTTCTGAATGTCGCAGCATTTAACCTGTTCCTGTTGATGTTCCAGTCCTACGGGATTGATGAGGCTGCTTCAGCGGCGATCGTGTTTAACTGGGATCTACTTTCCTACGTCCCCATGATCGGTCTGAACGTCGCTATCATCAGTCTGATAGGGCGCAACCTTGGTGCAGGTAATACAGATAACATGCAAGAGGTTATTCGCGCAGGATTCCTTATGGGAATTGGTTATTCGAGCGTGCTTGCCGTCGTTTTCTTTGTGTTTCGCGAGCCATTCGTGACCATATTTCTCGCGGTCGGAAGCTCTGGCTGGATCGTTGAACTTTCCACTTATATGATGATCGGTCTCGCTACCTATGTGATGGCTGACGCGACGATCCTGATTGCCGGTGGCGTCCTTCGGGGCGCAGGTGATACCCGGTGGCTTATGTGGGCGAGCATCCTGATTCACTGGTTTATGCTGGTGATCCAGTATTTCGTCATCAAAGTCTGGCAGCTAGGCCCCAAGGCATCCTGGGCGGTATTCGTTTTCATGATTCTGATGACGGCTGGTATGTATCTGCTCCGCCTGATTAGTTCGCGCTGGCGCACAAAGGAGGCGTTTGCCAGGGTGATGTCAGAACACTAACCCGCTGTCACGCATCACTGGATGGTTACTTTGGTTCCTGGTCAGCCAGCCATTGCTGTGATGTCTGATCGAGCAGCGCCTTGTCGTCCTGGTTTACACCGAATGGATCGAAGCGCCAGCGGTTGTGAATGGCGAGCAGCGGCAGCAGTTCGGTTTTCTGAATTCGGACCAGCCAGTCTCTCAGTAGTTCACCCCGGCCGCGTTTTAGTCCAATTTCTGTCAGATAGTGCTCCAGTTTGAAAAAAGGTGAATCACTGCCGGGAAATTCACGTGTTTTTTGAATACTGCGCTCATCGGTCAGGATCACTTGTTCACTGGTAGTGATCCGCCAGAGAAGAATCAAAGCAAGCAACGCGCCGATAACATAAAGCTCGACTTCATAGTCCTCAATTTTTTGATCGTTCCACCACAGCTGGAATACAAAAGTGTAATTTGCTAACAGATCAACAAGTGGTTGCAGCAGCGGCTCGTTAGCGTGTTCAGCTGCGAACCAGGTCGAGGGCGTAGTATCAACGACCTGCCAGCTACCATTGATCCAGGCAATGGTCCAGGCATGTGCATGCCGTTGCCGGATGATATACATGTCAATACCCTCGTTGTACTCCGTGGTCGAATAACCCACAACATACCTGGCAGGAATGCCCATGTAACGAAGCAGCAGGGTGGTGGCGTTGGCGAAGTATTCGCAGTGCCCCGCCTTTTTCACAAACAGAAAATGTTCCAGGGGGCTGACTGAGGGGCGAGGTTCGTCCTGGAACAGAGAGTATTTATAGTCTCCAAGGAAACTGCGCACAAAGGCGACTGCTTCAGGCCCCGGATACTGATCCTTATCGATGATCCGCGAGAGCAATAACTGGTAGTTTTCAGGCACCAGGGTGTCGATCTTTGTGGGTTTGCTGTAGATGGATTGGCCGCTGCCATAGCGAATGTCGTAGTACGGGCTGGGTACGAGCCCGGTTCCCTGGATGGCGCCATAAGCATTCATCTTTACATCAAGGGCAGGCAGGTCAGAAATCTCTGATAGCGCGGCGGGGACGGGTACCAGGGAATATTCCCGGTCGAATTCCAGGAAAACTCTGGCCAGACCCTCATGCTCACTGCGCGGCGCGAATCGCCACCGGAAGTCATCCTCGTGGTTGACGGTCTCAAAACCCGGATCCCAGATGGACCAGTTCATGCCATCCCCATCATCCACATGATCGTAGCTGGCTTCATGGATAAGGTTTGGAATTCCTCCGGCTGACTGGATTCGGAACAGGATGGAATCCGAGAGTTTCAACTGGCCAACCTTCCCGAATGCGGTTCTGGTCTTTAGCGGATCAGTCCGTCGTGCAAGCCAGCGAGCGATCCATTGTTCGGTTTTTGCCTTAAAGGCCAGGTGGGATTCCCTGATGAATTGATGGGTGAAGCTGCCGGTGAGAATAGCGATGGTAATGGCCAGAACCCAGAAGCTCCGCTGGTAGCGCTTTGATCGGAGTGGATATAGTGACCACAGGATGGCGATAGCCGCGAGTGGGAAAAATGCAGTGCTGTGTGCGGTGCTGATGCCGGCCGCCAGTAATGCCAGGCCAAACAGGAAGTAATCCATATCCCAGGATTGCTGCACAGGTTCTTTTTGTTTGCGCAGAGAGTGGAACATAACGTCCAGTGACATCCGCTCCGTGGTGCTGTATGCGTAGACAATGGTTAACGGAAAAAACAGGATGGGTAACCATTCGAGCAGCGTGGTAATGAAATGGTAGGTCCTGGCGTTCAGGAACAGAAATAAAAGCAAGCCAAGTAGTCCGATGCTGGTCAGGTCGGCAACCCGATAGAAGTCAAGTTTTTCCAGCGCCCAGCGGCGATTGATGTAGTAGCGAGCTTCCAGTGATAAGGCCATTGGCAAAGCGACCCAGAAAAGATCCGCCTGGAAACCCCAGGCAAGTATCACCAGGCCCTGGATGAATCTGGGTTTAGTCGAATCTGTCATGCGCCTGCCAGCCGTTCTGCAATTTTGCCGAGTGGCAATACATTGGCACCTGCAGGCACTTCTGTCAGGTTCTCTTCCTCACGAGTGATGATGAATATCGCGAGTGGCAGCTTGCCGAGCATACGCACCAACCGTTTGTGTTCGTCTGTCCAGCCTGGCAATACCAGCATTGCACCACTTAACAGTCGTTGGTGTGCGGCGACCACGTCGAGTAGTTTTTCCGGTGTGCCTTCATTCCTCCCGATCGTTGCCAGTACCTCGAGTTGATGGGTGGGTTGGGCGTGACCCCGTCCGGCGGTAACTATTTTCGCGACATCCGCGACATAAATAAGATCCATGAGGCCGTCGGTATTTTCAGATTGCAACAATAAGCTGGCGGCAACTGAAATGGTTTCTTCCAGCACCTCCATATCATCAACCGCGGTATCAAGAATGATCGCCTGGCGAACAAAAAATTCGTCCTGAAACTCCTTAACCACCGGCTTGTCGCGTTTGGCGGTACTTGCCCAGTGAATTTTGCGCATGGAATCACCGTCACGATAGTCGCGCAGGGAAACAAACTCGTCTGACTCGCCTATTGACCAGGTACTGTTGACCCCCCCAGGTTGAAAGTGTCTGCCACCCGGTAGCTCGAAACTTTTCGGTATCGCATATCGCCTGGGCAGGATCATCAGTTGCTCGAAATCTGGGAAGTTTGAGACCGAGTAGTTAAGACCGAACGGATCAGGGCACAACAACGTAATTGATTGAAAGTTAACGATGCCGCGGCGAAGCGGCGTCGCTTCCATGGGTGTGTCAACGGCTGCCTTCAGACTGATTTCAGGCACCATGCCCTGCTTTATAGTCACGCCTGTGTTGAGGCGCTGCAGCCAGATAAAGCGGTGGAAGCCTAACCAGCGGTCATAGGCGTTGCGGGTTTCCTCGCCAGGCTCCCTGGATCTGTCAAACTGCTCGAAATCCGGCGGCAGTACCTTTGGATTGTCGATCAGGCGGAGGTCCCTCTCTGGTTGAGTCCCCTCGTTGGCAACGTTGATAAAATACTCGAATGGCTCGCCAGCCGTTGCGTATTTTGGCAGGCGTCGACGGATACTGACTTTTGGCTTTTGCAGACGCAAGGACAGTCTGGAGACGATGATGATGCAGAGTAATAATGCAAATAGCTGGTAAACCATTGTCAGGCTGGTATCGATACCGACGGCGGCACTAATGACCGCGCTGGTAGTCACCAGTTGACCTCGCTCAGAGGAACGCCTGCTGGCGTTGCGGCTTATTCGGGAAAGTCGCGCAAAACCTGGAAAGATGAATTCCCGGATCATAGTGACTAGCCCGCATTATTCATGAAGGGAATGGATTTTATGGCAATTGTGGCGAAGAAGGTTGGACAAACATCGTGAAAGGCATAGCGGTAGCTATGTCTTGAGCGATTTTGTTCAAGATTCGAAGGCAGAATTGTCAGAAAACCATTCAGACACAGACTGTATTTCACGAATTGACCTCCATTTTTACCTAACCTATTAAAATATAATGACCTAACGATTCTACTGTGTCGCCTTCGTGAATAATGTGGGCTAGACCGGCACGGCGATGTCTTGGATGATCTCCGCAATACACTGCCGCGCATCTTTACCGGAGTATTGGGATTCGGAGTCGAGCACCAGCCGGTGCGCAATAATGGGGACAGTTAGCTGCTGAATGATATCGGGTGTAACAAAATTCTGACCCTCAATGAGCGCCAGCGCCTGTGCACACTTCATCATGGTAATTCCGGCCCGGGGACTTGCGCCCATTTGAATCCCGGGATGGGTACGTGTCGCACTCACGAGGTCCACGATATAGAGTTTCAGCTCATCGGTGATGCGCACCCGGGCCACCGCCTCACGTACGGCGCGTATGTCCTCAAGGTCAGCGCAGGCTTTGAGGTCTGCCAGCGGATGACTGAAGCGTTGTGAGTCGAGGATCTGTAATTCATCTTCACGGGAGACATAGCCCAACTGAAAGCGCATCGCAAACCTGTCCATTTGAGCCTCGGGTAGCGGGTAGGTACCGTGAAACTCCACCGGGTTCTGGGTTGCGATGACGAAAAAGAGTTCATCCATATCGATGGAATTGCCTTCGACACTGACCTGGTTTTCCCCCATGGCTTCAAGCAGCGCGGACTGGGTTCGAGGGGAGGCGCGATTGATCTCGTCGGCCAGGAGTATCTGGGTAAATATCGGACCTCTTCTGAAGCGAAAATCCAGGCTGTTTTGATCGTAGATGGAGACACCAAGAATGTCAGAAGGCAAAAGGTCCGGTGTGAACTGAATTCGCTTGAAATCAGCATTGATCGACCCGGCAAGCGCTTTTGCCAGGGTAGTCTTACCGGTGCCGGGTACGTCTTCAAGCAGCACATGGCCACCCGCGAAGAATGCTGTGAGTAACCACTTAATGCTTTCATTATTGCAGCGGACAACCGTTTCGATGTTGTCCTTAAGCTGGGTAATGAGTGCATCTTCCCTGGCGGGGTAGATATCCGGTTGATCCGAGGGCATGGCAATCCTGATTTGAGCTGCTTTTATATCGCTAAGGTATCATCACAAGCAGGAACATTGCCGTCAACCTCGTGCGCTTCATCGCTGATTCATTTCCGGGCGTTTGCTGGTAAGGTAGCTCGATGAATGTAATCATCTTAACTGTGCGGATGAGTTGCGCAAAGCGAAGCGTTTCAGGCGAACCGGTCATGAGTTCGCCACCAGTACGACTGAACACTTGAATTGAAGGGGGAGACGATGCACCTGCCCGATAAAAGTATGGCCATGGTACAAACCGCCAAACGCGAGCTTACCCGAATGGACGTGGCGATTCCGGAAATCGATGAAGACTCTGCAATCATCCGCATCGAAGCCTGCGGCATCTGTGGTAGTGACTATGAACAATTTGAAGGTGTGCTGAATACTCCGATGCCGGTTATTCCAGGTCATGAACCCTTAGGTGTTATCGAGAAGATTGGTGACCGGGCGGCACGCCGCTGGGGCGTCGATATGGGTGATCGAGTTGCCGTGGAAACGATGCTTGCCTGTCATCACTGCGCCACCTGTCTTGGTGGCAGTTATCATTTGTGTGATAACAGAAAAATCTATTCCTATATTCCCCTGTCAGAACCACCAGGACTATGGGGTGCTTACTCCCAATATATGTTCGTGCACGGTAACTCAATTGTGCACAAAATTGATCGATCGTTGGCCCCCGGGCTGGCGGTCATGTTTAATCCACTGGGAGCAGGATTTCGCTGGGCGGTTGAGATGCCCGGCGCGGGTCCGGGAGATACTGTCGTGGTGCTGGGTCCTGGACAACGCGGTCTGGCAAGTGTGATTGCCCTGCGCCAGGCCGGTGTTGACAGGATTATCGTCACCGGGCTTGCCGCTGACTCAGAAAAACTCAGGCTGGCGTTGCACTTTGGCGCAGATGAAGTGATCGACGTGGATAACGAAAACCCCGTCCACCGGGTTAAGGAACTAACCCAGGGACGCGGCGCGGATATTGTTGTCGATGTTTCCTCTTACGCCACCAAACCGGTCGCGGATGCATTACAAATGGTTCGCACCGGCGGGCAGATCATTCTTGCCGGCGTTAAAGGATACAAACCAGTCGACAATTTTGTGTCCGACCTGATTGTGATGAAGGAAATCGCCATCAAGGGTGCCATCGGCGTGACCTCCACGGGATACAGGAAAGCTATCGCGTTAATAGAGTCAGGGACAGTTGACCTCAGTCCGATGCATACCCACGATTTTGATTTGCAGGATGCCGAACTGGCAATCAGAACGCTGGCGCGGGAAATTGAAGGCCAGGAATCAATTCACAGTTGTTTGATTCCACCCATGTGAAAAAAACGCCTGCATAGCAAGATAAAAGGAGTACTGATGAAGCACGGTCTGATACTGACGGCCCCAGGTATTCGGGAACAGATGGATATTGCAGCCCTGGCGGAAAAAGCAGGGTTTGAATCGGTGTGGACAACCGAGTTCTTCAATCAACATGGTCTGGTTCGGTTGGCAGCGGTTGCCACGGCCACTTCGAGCATCAAATTAGGTACCGCCATTGCTTATGCCTTTATGCGCACGCCGATGCTGGCAGCAAGTGGTGCCATGGATATTGATGAGATCTCCGCTGGCAGAGTTATTCTTGGCCTCGGCACCGGCACCAAAACGATGAACGAAAACTGGTACTCCATGCCCTTTGAAGGTGCACCGGCGCCGCGAGTCAGCGATGCGATTGGGCTGGTGCGTGCGGCGATTGCGGCACAAAAGGGTGGTGGACTGATCTACACAGGAGAGTTCTACAAGGTCAGAATTCCGCAGTACTCGCGACCAGGTGCTGCCCGGGAAATGATTCCGATTTACCTTGCGGCTGTGAACACAGGCATGATCAGGGCAGCAGCAAGGCTCGCAGATGGCCTGGTTGGCCACCCGATCTTTACTCGCCGGTATATAAAAGATGTGGTCAATCCGATTCTGTCGGGCAGTCAGTGTCAGCTTTTACCCTACATCATTACCAGTATCCATGAGGACCCGATCCAGGCGCGCAATGAAGCGCGGGCGCAGATTGCTTTTTACTACACAACGCGCTTGTATCATTCGGTGCTGCGCCCGAGTGGCTGGGAGGACATTGGTATAACCATCTCTGACGCATTTAGAAAAGGTGACTATGCTTCGATGACTGCGGCCGTGACCGATGAAATGGTGGACGAAATTGCGTTGACAGGCAGCCCTTCAGAGGTAGTTGAAAAACTTAAACTTTGGGAAGGTCTGGCCGATCACTGCCTGTTCTACTCACCGAGTGTGGGCATGAAAAAAGAAAGGCAAATGGAAAACATGAAATCGATCATCCAGACATTTTCTGCCTAACGAACTGACAGGGGAGTAAGAGGAATATCCATGAGTGAAGAATTCGCACGACCGAAATTTGAGTATGTTCAAAAAGTTGCTGACAACTTCCTTAGTAATGTCGGTGGTGCCGGTGGATTGCACGAGTACCTGGGGATCAGGATTGTCGAGGTCGGGCCGGGCACCATGCATGGCCGCTTGCTCGTCAGGGATGACTTCATGACTCCCATAGGCAATATGCACGGCGGCGTACTCTCTGCATTCAGCGATCACATGCTCGGTTGCGTCTGTTATCCGGTGATGAAAAAAGGCCAGTGGGCAGCGACCACTGAATTTAAAATAAATTTGACAGCTCCCGTGAGTCAAGGGGAAGTTGATGCTTTTGCCGAAATTATAAATTTGTCGCGAACCCAGGCGGTAGTGCAGATCCGATTGATTAATGAGGGGCGCCTGGTTGCTGTGGCCCAGGGTACGGTCACGATTCGGGATCCACGATAAGCGCCGCAATT
>JAJFKA010000112.1 GCA_021773555.1 Gammaproteobacteria bacterium | reverse complement strand
GTTGCGCTTCAACAACTGGGGGTTGGTATCTGTTGTTGATACTATTTGGCGGCTCCAGCGTTTACCATGAACCGCCGTATACGGAACCGTACGTACGGTGGTGTGGGAGGACGGCTGGGGTAACTCAGCCTCCTACCCGATCCTGCTATTTACTGGCGGTCCCACAAGACGCTTTGGAATCCCGCCGACAGTCGTTATGCTAGCCTTCCATGACAAAGCCTGCCGGACAATCCGTACTCTTCTATCGCCACTTCGATCAGTACAGCGGTGGCCAGCAGAAAGTCTTTGATTACTTCAATCACGTTAATGCATCACCGGATTTCCGCAGCTGCATTGCGTTTTCGTCCGACTCTGTCTGGAGCGAGTCAAATCCCTGGTACCCTGACTATCAATCAAGACAGGTCGCCTTTCTACCGGCCGCACATGATGTGTTGTTCCTGGCGGGCATGGACTGGCAGATCTACCAGGCAGTCGGTTTGAGCATAAACAAACCTGTGATTAATCTGATTCAACATGTCCGCCACGCGCTGCCAGGCGAAAATGTGCACGCTTATCTCTCGGAGAAGGCGATCAGGATCTGTGTCAGCGAGGCAGTTAGTCAGTCGATTACTGACACGGGCCTGATTAACGGTCCGGTGTTCACAATCCCGAACGGCATTAACATTGAGGATCCGGGACTACCGCGTACCAATGAAGTCTTTATCTCTGGTTACAAGAATCCTGCGCTGGCCACTGAATTAGCGCAAGCGCTTCGAAGCAATGGATTTGATCCGGTTTGTCTCCTTCGCCAGATCAGCCGGTCTGACTATCATGCGTTACTTGCCGCATCGCGGACCGCCGTGATGCTGCCCCATGAAACGGAGGGATTCTTCCTGCCGGCGCTGGAGGCAATGAAGTTGTGCGAACTGACCATCGTCCCGGATTGTAAAGGCAATCGCGGATTCTGCATTGACCATCTCGATACCGGCGGCAATTGTTTGATGCCCGAATACAATGCGGACTCTATCGTGTCCGCTTGTCTTACCGCCCGCAAACTCTTGCAGGACGAAGACAAGTTGAGTGCGATTCGACATAATGCACTCGTTACCGTGGATGAACACAGCTTAGACAGGGAACGAGAAGCGTTCCTTAAAATCCTCAACCAGATCGACGATCTCTGGTACAACTCGCGGTAAAACCGGGGAAGGTTTTTGGCTAAAAAACTGAGTCAGATTATTGTATTGACGGGGGTACCGAGGTCAGGCACAACCCTGTGCTGCAATTTATTCAATCAGCTTGCCAATACACTCGCTTTGCATGAGCCTATTGATCCGGGATTATTCTCCGGGGTCTCGGATGCAGAGCAGGGAGTCGCCCTGGTTCAGTCATTTCTAAAAGAAACCCGGTTGCAGGTTCTCGAGGAGGCGACATTTCCAACGAAACACTTGAGTGGCGAGATTCCCACGAATCCCGTCGGAAGTGATGCCTCAATGGATGGACTGCGCAGGGAAGTTGTCTCCCTGGGCACCTTATCGCTTTCCAAACCCCTGACACCCGATTTTCTTTTGGTCGTAAAGCACAATGCACTGTTTTCCGCGATGCTCGATCAACTTAGCCAGGCGGTTGAATGTTTCGCGATTATCAGGAATCCGCTTGCAGTACTGGCGTCATGGCAGTCTGTGGATTTACCGGTGAATCGAGGGCATATTCCGATGGCTGAGCAGTTTGATGCGGCCTTGAAACAGAAACTTCAATCCACTGCCGATGTGCTTGATCGGCAACTGATCATTCTCGATTGGTTTTTTGATTGTTATCTGCGAAAACTGCACCTAGCCAATATTGTTCGTTACGAGGATGTGGTGCTAGGTTGTGGCGACCTGATCGAGCGCATCGCCGGGACAAAATTTGCGGAGATACCGAAGCTGGTTGACATGAATACTACGACTTCGCTCACCAGGGACACATTAAAACGTCTGCACGAGAAATTATCTTCCACTACGGGAGCGATGCAGCAATTTTATCCGCAGTCAGCACTTGATGAGCTGCTCGAACGGATCCTTGCAAGTTGAGCCTGCTGGATTTCGCAATTATCGGCGCTCAGAAAAGCGGAACCACGGCACTGGCGACCTTCCTGGGTCAGCACCCCGGGCTACTAATGTCAGATCCAAAGGAAGTCCACTTGTTCGATGCTGAGCAGTATCTCAGGGGATCGCCCACTGCAGCGATTGATGAAGTGTACAGCCGGGTATTCGCCGAAGGCGAGCCTGGTAAACTGCGCGGTGAAGCGACACCCATCTACCTGTACTGGCCGGACACTGCCGCTGAACTATATCGATACAATCCTGATATGAAGTTAATTGTGCTGCTCAGGGACCCGGTTAAGCGTGCGTTCTCGCATTACTGTATGGAAGTTGCCCGGCACACAGAAAAGAAGTCATTCCTGAGTGCACTTGCGCTGGAGCGACGGCGGATTGGCGAAGATGATGATTATCGGGAGGAGTCGTCCGCGTTTCGAGTCCGCAGTTACCGTTCACGAGGCCTGTACAGCAGGCAACTGGCAGCCTATTACGAACATTTCCCGGCCAGTCAGATATTGGTGCTAAACAGCGAAGACCTGCTCCGCCAACATCAGTTGACCCTGGCTAAAGTATTGCGCTTCCTCGGTGTTGATCACACCTTGAACATACCGCAGCAGATTATATTTTCAGCCCAGACGGATATCAGGGCAGCACCGGTGGCCAGCTTCCTTTTGAGAATCAGCTATCTGTTAGAATACTGGCGATTGAGTCGGTTTGTGGATTTTTCGATACTCCCCTGGATTAGAAAGTAGCGACTTTATGTTTAGTGCCTTATACAACTATCGATCGCTGGTAAGACAATTACTGACCCGTGAGATTCAATCCCGCTATCGTGGCTCGATTCTCGGACTGCTGTGGTCGTTTGTCACACCGCTGCTGATGCTACTCATCTATACGTTTGTGTTCAAATATGTATTCAAAGCGCGCTGGTCGGTACTGGGGAGTGATGGTGAGACACTCAGTTTTGCCATGATCCTGTTTCTCGGGCTGGTAATACACGGCATGCTGGCTGACATATTGACCCGGTCGCCGGGACTGATTCTCGAGCATGTCAATTTTGTAAAGAAAGTTGTGTTTCCACTGGAGATTCTGAGTTGGGTTGTGTTGTTCAGTGCCTTGTTTAACTTTTGTATTGGCTTCATCCTGTTACTGGGTATTGTTTTTATTGAACTGCAAACGATTCCGGTCACCGCCCTGTTGGCCCCGATCATTCTGTTACCTTATTTCTTAATGCTACTGGGAATTTCCTGGATACTCGCGGCACTGGGCGTCTACATTCGTGACATACAGCAGATTACCGGAACACTGGCGACGTTGTTACTGTTCCTGAGTCCGGTGTTTTACTCAATCGATATACTACCGGAAAACCTGCAGACGCTGATTTTGCTCAATCCCATCGCAGTCATCGTTGAATCATGTCGCTCGGTAATTATTTACGGAAGCCTGCCAGACTCGTTGCCGCTGGCTATTTACACGGTTGTCGCCCTGATCGTTGCGTTCGCCGGGCACCGATTGTTCCAGCGGGCGAGGGGCGGGTTCGCAGATGTGGTCTGACATCGGCGCGCAACTGAATACGGGACACAATTAGTGATACGCGTTAACAACGTATCAAAAACCTACATGCTCTGGCAGTCACCCTTAAGCCGACTGTTAGTACCGATTGCCCATCGCCTTATCAGGCCCTGGTTACCGAAATGGTATGAATCTTATTACCGGCGCCATTGTGAACCGGTCAAAGCGCTGCAGAACATCTCTTTCGAACTGGCCCAGGGTGATAGTCTGGGTATTATCGGATTGAACGGCAGCGGCAAGAGCACGCTGCTGCAAATCATTGCAGGAACGCTGCCGGCTACCACCGGCTCAGTTGAGGTCGAGGGTCGTGTGGCGGCGCTGCTGGAACTCGGTAGTGGCTTTGACCCTGAGTTCACCGGCCGGGAAAATGTTTTCTTAAATGCCGCTATCCTGGGCTTAAGTCGCGAGGAAACCGAGGCCAGATACGCGGACATCGTTGCGTTTGCGGATATTGGAGAGTCGATAGACCGGCAGGTAAAAACCTACAGCACCGGGATGATGGTCCGCCTGGCATTTGCCGTGCAGGTGCATGTGGACCCGGACATATTAATTGTTGATGAAGCGCTGGCAGTAGGGGATGCGAGGTTCCAGGCTAAAGCGCTGACACGGCTCGATGCGATTCTCGCAAAAGGCACGACTTTGCTTTTCGTTGGCCATGATCTCAACACCGTGAAATCATTCTGCAATCGCGCCATGTTGTTGCGTCGCGGCGAGGTTGTCATGCTGGGGATGCCGGATGATGTGATCACCGACTACCTTTATCAGATTCAATCCGAGAATTTCAGAGACAGACCGGCGCCAGCGAAAACCGAGCACGGATTTGGCCCGTCGGATACTGGTGTTATCAGTGCCAGCATTGTGGGATTCGGGGACCATGCATCACTGACCTATGATTCGAGTATTCAAATCGAGATTGAACTGCAATTAGGCAGTGGTATTGAACATCCGTATCTAATCTTCGATATCGTCGATGCCAAGGGTTTGCAGTTGACCGGACGTCGCCTGCCAATTCCGGACGCCGAGGGAACCAGGAAGTTGCTGCTCGATCTGCGCTGCGCCTTTCAGCAGGGTATTTACCGTTTTCGGTTCCGCATAGTTGATGCGCCGGCTCTGGAGTCGACGCTGCTGATCAGCCGCCAGGACGACCTGCTGTCAATGGAGTTGATTGACGACGTGCGTGAGCAGTTCACGGGTTTATTTCCCGTGCCAATGAAGGAAACCTGGCTGACAGATTCGTAGCCTTCGATTTGTCGCTGATCCGGCTCAACTCGACTTTTCATCAAGAAAACCATCGGTTTAATATCGTGTTTTGATCCGTACTTACCAGGGGTCCGCTTTTTAGGATGCGTTTCAGGTTCCTGAATTGCGGAGGGTGTCGGTACGATGCTACGGATTGTGCTTCTGGTTTGTATGCTGTCCACGACGAAAGCCGTGTCTGCCGATCACACAGAATCTGAATGCCACCCGGGTCTCGCTGGATGCGGATTCGGCTCTATTTACGATACCGCCGTGTCGGCCAGCAACCGCTACAATCCTGTCTCAATTGCCAGGGATGTTGAGTATCTGGGTGCCGTCATGTGGGATTCCCGCCAGCGGAAATTTGGCTACACAGTTGATCGTGGGGCAAGATACGAAGACGAAGTGCGGGCAACAATCAAAATACCCAAAGGTTTTGAGATTGTCGCTTTCTGGCATACGCACGGAGCCGGTGGATACGCTGGACAATACTATTCTGATCAGGATACCTCCATTGCAAACACCTGGCGGGTGCCTGTTTATCTGGCTGATCCCACGGGCAGGCTTCGAGTCTTCGAGCCAGGTGACGAGACACTCTCTATATTCGAAGCACGCAAACTCGGTCTGGGGAACGGCCGGGGTTATGCCAAAGGTCGTATGGTACGGCGCAATGTCGGCAGCAAGCGTGGTTTGTAGCGCTGACGGTTATGCCGTTCGTTGAAACGTGATCGGCTAGTCGACGATATGAGCGACGACGGCATTGGTGATTTTCTGCAGATCCTTCGAGCCGATCTCGAGTTCAACACCGCGCTTTCCACCGGAAATAAAGACGTTCGCGAAGCGCTCAATTGAACTGTCTGCGAAAATGCGTAGCTCACGTTTCAGGCCGATGGGGCAGATTCCGCCGATGACATACCCGGTTGCATTCTCGGCGTCCTTCGGTTCGGCCATTTTCGCCTTCCTGGCGCCTGCGGCTTTGGCGATCAGTTTCAAGCTGAGTTTTTTTGAGACCGGGACGAGCGCGATAACAGGGTGGCGTTCGTCAATATCGACGACAAGCGATTTAAACACCTGCTCGGGGGCCAGGGCGAGTTTCTCAGCGGCATTAAATCCGAAGTCGCCATCTGCTTTGCTTGAATACAAGTGCAAGGTGAATCGACATCCGCAAGATTCCAGCGCTTCAATAGCAGGTGTCATAACGACCGTAACCTATCAGTGTCACCGACGGAGAGTCCAATCGGAATTCTGATACCATAGCGGAACCCATGCTATGAAGGAAGCCGCCATGAATATTCAAATCAGAAATTTCCTCAACCGATGTTTTTCAGCATTGGTCGTCATGCTTTGTGTGTTCCTCACCAGCTGCGAGCAGTCCAATGAGCCCGTGACAGAACCCGATGCCACCGCCGCAGCGATGGACAATTCAGACATGAAGGCCAGTGCAGATGCGGCGCTGATTGTCCGGGCGGGGGCCCCGCTGTTTGCGGGCCTTGGCGGTCATCAGCACGAGATCACTACAGCAGATCCGGGAGCACAGCGGTATTTTAACCAGGGGCTGATGCTTGCGTTCTCCTTCAATCATGCTGAGTCCATCAGAAGTTTCAAAGCCGCGCAACGACTCGATCCAGACTGCGCCATGTGTTACTGGGGCGAGGCACTGGCGACCGGACCCAATATCAACATCACCAGCAACGGTCATGTGATCATGTCCGACCCGGAACGACTTGCGGCTTACGTTGCCCTGCAAATGGCGCTGGAGCGCATGGTCGATGTGAGCGTTGTGGAACAGGCCTATATCAAGGCGCTGTCGGAGCGCTACAACGGCGAACTGGGCAGTGCCCGTGATGTTCTCGATGAGGCCTATGCCAAGGCCATGGGAGAGGTTGCCAACACCTTTCCGGAAGACATGGATGCCGCTGCGCTGTACGCCGAAGCGTTAATGAATACCATGCCCTGGAACTACTGGTCTGATGACGGCCAGCCGAGACCGGATACGCAAAAGGTGATTGCGTCGCTGGAGCGGGTACTCTCGAGCGCGCCTGATCATCCACTGGCCATTCACCTCTACATTCATGCGGTAGAGGCTTCCAGCGACCCGCAAAGAGCAGAACAGGCCGCTGATCGTCTCGCGGCACTGGTACCGGGTGCCGGCCATATGGTGCATATGCCGTCGCACATATACTGGCGTCTGGGTCGATACAACGATGCTTCGAACGCCAATATTAGTGCTGCTGATGTGGATGAGGCCTACATCGCCCAGTGCAATGCCCAGGGCTTTTACCCGGCGCTTTACTACCCTCACAACATTCACTTTTTGTGGGCGGCATCGACCATGGAAGGTCGGACTGGGCTGTCAATCGAATCAGCTATCAGGGTCGCCAACAATGTGAATGTTGAGCAGGTTAAGCAGTTCCCAACGGTGGAGTTCTTCCGCACCATTCCACTGCTGTCCTACGTCCGGTTTGGTAAATGGGATGAGATTCTGGCTGCACCCGAACCGCCCGAGGCGTTCAAATATTCCAAAGGGATCAGGCACTACGTGAGGGGCATCGCATTCGCATCAACCGGTCGGCTGGAGCAGGCAAGACAGGAGCAGGCGGCGCTGGCACCTATCAAGAATACGGTGGAGGTTACCTTCCTGGATAAGCGGGATTACCCGGCAGGATTACTGCTGGATATTGCCAACGAATTGCTGCTCGGGGAAATTGACTTCGCCGGGAAACGCTACAAAGACGCCATCAAACACTTCGAGGTGGCCGTCACACTGCAGGATTCTCTGCCCTACACGGAACCTCCATTTTGGTATTACCCCACCAGACAATCACTCGGTCATGCACTGATGATGGATGGTAACAATGTCACCGCAGAACAGGTTTATCGCTCTGACCTTGAGCAATATCCGCGTAACGGCTGGTCGATGTTTGGCCTGATGCAAGCGCTTAAGGCGCAGAACAGGATGGATGAGGCGGCGCAGGTCGAGGCGCGATTTAACGAGGTATGGCAGCGCTCAGACATCATCCTCACTGCCTCGCGGATTTAAGTATGACAGACCCAGTCATGATTCCATACGAAGCCTATCGCGAGTATCCGGCTGAGGAGATGCTGTCGCGATGCACGAGCTTCTATGAAGAAATGAAACGGCGCAGGACGGTCAGGGATTTTTCCAGTCGCGCCGTTGATACCGAGGTTATCAGACAGTGCCTGCGTACCGCAGGCACGTCGGTCAGTGGCGCTAATATGCAACCCTGGAAGTTTGTGGTGGTTCAGGATGACCGGATAAAAACTGAGATAAGGGTGGCAGCGGAGCAGGAGGAGCGGCTCTTCTATGCGGAGAAGGCACCAAAGGAATGGCTTGATGCGCTTGCGCCCCTGGGCACCGATCCGTCCAAACCGTTTCTGGAAACGGCTCCTTTTCTGATTGCGATATTCCAGGAGAGATTTGGGGTGTTGCCGGATGGAACTAAAGTGAAGCACTACTATGCGACTGAATCCGTGGGGATCGCCACCGGGTTGCTGATTGCTGCATTACACCACGCTGGTCTCGCCAGCCTGACACATACCCCAAGTCCCATGGGCTTTCTTAACCGGATTCTCGGCCGCCCGAGAACGGAACGCCCATTTCTTTTACTGGTTGTCGGCTATCCCGCGGAAAATGCCAGAGTCCCGGACATCGGAAAAAAGGCGCTAGAGCAGATTGCGACGTTTGTTTGAACCTGGAGTTATTGGCGCGAAACAACGCCTGGAACATGAAAGTGGCTCGCACCACTTTCCGTAAGGCTTTACCGATTAGCTTGGGTTTTGCGCTCGCGCCTTACTGGCGGTCCGTTGTTGCAGCGTAATGTAATCCAGGAGAATGCTGCCACTCTCCAGCAGGTAGGCATCGGGTTCTGCGGGTTTTTCCACTGATGCGACCTTGTCGCTATCGTCCAGAGCGGGGGTTTGCCCTACGCCGGCCATCTCGTTGCCTTTGAGCTGCTCGGCGTCGGTTTCGCTATCGGGACTCTTGCTCTCGGGACTTTCAGCTGCGGCGGTTACACCCCCACCCCCGGAAGCCGCGGTCCCTGCCAGCGTCGGACCATTGTCTTCATCTAACTCTTCCAGAGAACTAATTGGCAGGAGACCACGGGCTGTGCGCTTTTTGTTTTCGAGCGCGACCCAGAATTGATCCAGCTGGTCTTTCTCCTGTTTCCTGAATACCTCGTTTAGACTCACGCTTTTTTCCTGGTTACGGACCTGGCGGAAGGCAAATGCCTCCCGGAGGTAGTTAAACTCCGGATCATCGCGGGTCCGTTCAGTGTGCAGGTTCTGAAGATCCGGCATGTAATGTTCGATGGGTGCGCGCTTGCGGTAGCCGGTGGGCTGGATCTTATCCCAGGGCAGTGGTCCGGAGAGCGTGCTTTCGCCGATTGATTCAGGATCATAGTTATCGGGGTAGCTGATATCCGGTACAACCCCTTTGTGTTGAGTGCTTTCCCCGCTGATCCGGTAAAACTTTGCCTGGGTCAGTTTGAGCTGACCACGATTCAAGGGTAACAATGATTGAACGGTTCCTTTACCGAAAGTCTGCGAGCCAATAATCACGCCGCGCTGATAATCCTGGATCGCGCCTGCGAATATCTCTGAGGCGGAAGCACTCAGCCGGTTTACCAGAACCGCCAGGGGTCCATCGTAAACGGTGCTGTTGTCGCGATCATTGAGTATATCAACCCGGTTGCTTTTGCTTCGAATCTGAACGGTTGGCCCCGTGTCGATAAACAGACCCGTCAGGGTTTTCGCTTCCTGAAGTGAGCCGCCACCGTTGTCGCGTAAATCAATGACGACACCCTCGACACCCTGTTCAATCAGCCCCACCAGCAGTTTCTTGACGTCCCGCGTGGTGCTCTTATAGTTCTTGTCATTTTGCTGCAGTGCCTTGAAATCAATGTAAAAGGTAGGCACGTCAATCACGCCGATCTTGTGGGTATGGCCGAACTGCTCGATTTCAATGATTTCAGATTTTGCGGACTGCTCTTCAAGCTTGACCTTGTTGCGGGTGATCTGGATGACCTTGGATTCAGAACCGTCTTTAGCCGCGGCAGGAATGACTTCCAGACGTACAATGGTGTCTTTCTTGCCGCGGATAAGCTGGACGACCTCATCCAGCCGCCAGCCAATGACATCCACCATCTCGCCACTTTCGTTCTGGCCGACGGCGATGATCTTGTCGTCAGGCTGGATCTGTTTGGATTTGGCGGCAGGACCCGCGGGAACCAGGCTGACGACCTTGGTATATTCGTCTTCGAGTTGCAGCACTGCACCGATCCCTTCGAGGGAAAGGCTCATATTGATGTTAAAATTCTCACTGGTTCTTGGCGAAAAATACTGGGTATGCGGGTCATACGTCTTGGTAAACGAATTCATATAAAGCTGGTAGACGTCCTCGCTGTTGGTCTGCCGGGTACGTAGCAGACGATTGTGGTAGCGTTTCAGTAACAGTTCCTGGATCTTCTCGGGTTCCTTGCCGGCGAGTTTCAGATTTAGCACGGCATTCTTCACGCGTCGCCGCCAGAGATCATCCAACTCCTCCATATCCTTTGCCCAGGGGGCGTCCTCACGCTCTATCTCGAGGGCCTCGTCCAGGGTGAAGTCAAACTGGTCGACACCGGCATCCAGCATGGTGATCACTTCCTGGAAGCGCAACATAACGCGCTCGTGGTAGACGTTAAATATAGCGAAGGCGGGCTTGAGGTCCCCCTGACGCAGCGCATTGTCCATCTCAAAGCGATTGATCTCGAATGTCGCGATATCACTGGCAAGAAAATAGCTTTTGCTGGGATCAAGATCGGTGAGATAACTGTCGAATATCCGGGTGGACAGTTCGTCATCCAGATTTGTCTCGACATAGTGACGTTTTGACAGTGCATCGACGATATTTCGGGTCGTGGTGTTGTGCACCGGTAGCGGAGCCAGTGGTTTTTCGGCGGCGTCGTTGTTGAGGAGGGCATAGCCGTTTGTCGAGGCAAGCAGGAATACCAGGCTTAGCAAACTTAAGATGTACTTCATAAGGATTTTGTCTACCGGTTAATGTTGACGTTAGAGACTATGTGACCCGCCATCACTGGCAAGGTTCTAGTTACATCGACTAATTCACCTTGTTTATTAACAATTTCGTCGTTATTCCGAAAAACGATCTATCAGTTTGCGACGTTGGAGCCGTGGAATCAAGAAATTGGCAGGTTTCATCGGTTTTTTTCCGATGGTGTGGAAGATTCCGGGGATGTAAGCCAATTCAGTGTGCGATAATGCCACGCTTTGATTGTCAGGATAGAACTATAAGATGAAAAAACCGTTGTTAATCAGTACCCTGGTAACTCTCTGCTGGATTATGGCAGGCCCCGCTTTCGGCGAAGATGCCGAGCCCGCCGACGACACCATGAAGGCCGAGCGAGGCTATTTCTTCGGCTATTCGTTTGGCAATATGCTCAAGGAAGGCGGCAATGTGGATGTAGATCTCGTTAAGCTGATGCAGGGGCTTGAGGATTCCCTCGGTGGCACGCTTCCAAACCTGACCCCGGAGCAACAAGAGAGTGTCATTGCGGTAATTCGAGAGAAACAACAGGAAATTCTGAAGAACAAGGAATCAGAGGAGATTCGAATTGCCAGTGAAAACCTGACCAGTGCGGCGGCTTACCTGGCTGACAACAGGGATAAGGATGGCGTGCGGACCACTAAATCAGGATTGCAGTACGAGTTGGTCAGTGAAGGGGAGGGGCCGCGTCCGGGACCCACCAGCAAGGTGGTTGTCCATTACGAGGGGAAACTGGTCAGTGGCGCAATATTCGACAGTTCAAGAGCCCGGGGTACACCCGCTGAATTCGGGCTTGACCAGGTCATTCCGGGCTGGACTGAAGGGCTGCAGCTGATGAAGTCGGGTGAAAAAGCCAAACTAACCATTCCACCTGAGCTCGCTTACGGTTCGGGTGGTACCCGCAATATTCCACCCAACTCCGTGCTGATTTTTGAGATTGAACTGCTGGAAATTAAATAGCCGTAGCGCGGCTAGTGGATATTGATTTTGATCGGAATGGTCAAACCCGGTTTTTCCCCGACCAGGGTACTGAAGACCTGATTGTCATATTCGTAGAAGACACGATATCCATCAATGACCGGACGGTCGGTCTCACAGCTTGTGAGATCCCAGGCGAGCATAGCGGTCAACGCTGATCCGTCGCGAGTAGCGGATCCAGGATTGGTATCCGCGCAAGGCGCGTCCCCGTTCCCTGAAATGAGCGGTTCACTGCTGACCACGGTCGCCCGGTCATAAAACTCCGCAGCGAAGGCCTCGCTACAGTTCACAAGACCCGAGAGTGCCATTGCGAGCGCGATAAGGTGACAGTTTTTGAAACTCATTTTGTACTCCCTGCGGGTGGATGTGTTTGCGAAAGCCGAACCGGAATCAATTTCCCGAGTCGAAACAGTGAGCCGGGATTGAGGCCCGTGGTATCCAGATAAACAACATGGAAACCTGCTTCAGTCTTAATTTGAAACTCTGCATCCGGGATGCGTTGCACAAGCGATGCGATGTATCGTTTTGCCCGCGCGTGCTGCTGGAACCGGATGATTTCCCGCCACGGTGCTCCGCCCGATCTAACCAGGTCGTTAGTCTCGGTCGCCAGTTCCCCGGCAATGGCGATGCGGCGGGTGAGCACGCGCTCGACATATCCCTTCACGCCGGGCGGGACATCATCGCTCGTCTGAATGCGCGTCGGGCCATAGTTGTACGCAGCCAGCATTAGTTCGATATCGCCATGGTACCTGGCGCCAAGTTCGCTTAGATAGCTGGCGCCGAGGCTGATATTCAGACACGGATTGTACAGTTCTGCGACCCGTTTCGAGCCCAGGTGTTTTGCCGTCTGCGGCCATCTGATCTGCATGATACCGTGGGCGTTGGCAGCAGATCGTGCATCAGGGTCCCAGCCACTTTCCACGGCGGCCACGGCAATTAACAGATCGAGAGCCACGCCATGTTGTTGACTGGCCAGGTCGAAACAGCGCTGATAAGGGTATTGTTTTGCACCGGCGTGTGCACACCACGCTGCAATCAAAATGGTCGCAGTGAGCATCAACGGTAACTTCATGCTCCCACCTCGCTCGCGAATTTGTAACTCGTAATGGCTTCAATTGCCGCAAGCCGCTCGGCCCGGACTTTTTCGCTTTTGTAGTAGAACCCGACCTCATAGTGACCCGGAGCAGACTTGATCACCGTGAACGGGCTGGATAATTGACTTTGCAGCATCGCAGCAAAGCCGTTCGCGGAAGTTTCACTGCGGAATGCGGACCAGACAATCTGCAGTGGCAGTGACTCATCTGCTGCTCCAGGAGGCTCAGCAATTTCAGACGCTATGGTCTTGTCTTTAAGTTCGGTAATTTGAAAGTCGGTAATTTGGCTGAACTCCGGGGAAGGAGAACTGCTCCGGGTACTTTCCGTTTCGCGCACTGATTGGATGTCGGTAACGATCTCCACCAGGCGTGGAAGGTTTACCTGGTTTTCAGCGGATGCTTCCGGGGTTTCCTTCGCGTCCTTTGGAGGAGGATTTTTTTTATCCGTATCCACGATTAATGGTGTCAGGTGTTTTCCTGAGATTAGCCAGTCCGTCAAAAACTGCCGTGTTTCGGGCATGTTCATGGCCCAGAGGCTGAACAGGAATCCGGCGGCTGTACCCAGGATAAATTTCATAATGTGTACTCCTGTACTGAGCGCCTGGCGCCAGTCTTAATCTTTACGTATCGAACCGCACACCCTGATCGGTCAGGTGGATCGCACGCCAGTCAATTTTTGAATCGTTGGTAGTCAGGATCCGGTTTAACCGGTCCATCCACTGGTGGTCTCTTTCGATCTTTGTGCATCCGGAACTATTTTCTGCCAGCAGCCGGTTAAGCTGCGCGGCCAGATCCGGGTCCCGGGTGATCACTGCGTAAAATCCCACTGCCGGACTGGTCTGCCTGGCGGACGTTTGCGTGAAACCCTGGCGTTCCTTTGGTACGCGCAATCCGTAGTGTTGGGTGCCGGAGGTGGTTTTCCTGGGGACCTGACAATTAACCAGCTGGGCTGAACCGGCTTTTGTGTAAAACAGAATCGGGTAGGCGCGTGAAAAAAGATCAAACTGAATATCTACGCAATGCTTGTCCCGCGGCTCACAAACTGAACGTCGGTCAGATTTTTCGGTCAGCCTTATATCCGAGATCAATGCCAGTGGTGTCCGTTCAAGTGGTGTCCGTGCCATTGACGTGCCGGTGTCGTGATCAGCGGCATAACTCTGAACCATGGCCAGTAGCTGGGCATGTCCTCCCGGCTCACTGGCCGACAGATACAACGAATGACGTTGATAACCCTTCGCGGGTTGATCCTGCTGAAGCGATAACACTGATGCCGCGGATTCGCGACTGAGTGTCATCGCGGTTTTTGTTGATAGAGCTTCACGGATACCAACGACGAGATTCTGGCTGGCCAGGGAACCCTGGGTGGTAATGAACAGCGGCGTTTCCAATCCTGGACTGCATTGCAGTTGTGATACCAGCGCCGCAACAACCTCGTGGGCTGTAACCACTTTAGAATTGGTGGTGCCGGGTACACTGGTCGCATATGCCTGGCGTTGGGCCCGGGTTAACTTCCCACGCCAGCTCACATTGGTACCGGGTATCCAGATACCCTCGACCGTATCGACCATGGCCATCATAACGCGGAATTCATCGGTCGAAATCGGTTGCACCTCGATGCCAAGCACGGTGCTGACATTGATGGGCTGGCAACGCTTCGAGTGCTCAAAGACAATTTTACTCGTAGTGCTGGCCAGCAGAATTTCTGTAATCTGGCGCGTGATCAGCGCGGTCAGCTTATCCGAAACCGGCAAGGGGCGGCCCTGCTGCATGGCGGACACGCGGATCAGTTCGCCCGTAAACCTCGGGTGGTGGCTGAGCAGGTCCGCGAATGTTGTGGCGCCATGATTGGATACCCAGTCGCCAAGTGCGCCGTCCACGTAGGTTCCTGCAAGGACTGTTTTGCTGGCCAGGCTGGCAAGACAGATGACGCATAGCAAAGCGGTTGCCCGAATCGACTTCAACATGCTAATTCTCATAGCGCAACCGGCCTTGTTTGTTGATGACGAGCGCACCACCCCTGTCCAGAACCCCAGGTTGCCCGAGGAATTGCTGAAGTTGTCTTTCGCTCGCGGGAGGCAGGACAACCAGATATTGATACGAGTGAGATTCCCGCTCGAGAATCCGTGAAACTTGTGCAGGAATGGAATGAGCCTGCACCTCATAAAGACGACCAACAGGTTGCGCCGGTGTCAGGCTGAAGTCGTTGCCTAAAATCAGATACTGGCCGGCTTCATGGACATACAGGGTCATCTTTCCGGAAGCGATTAGATGCAGAAAGGCTCGATCGGATTCAAATGCGAAAGATAAAAGTTGTTGTGTAGTCGTGTTCGCAGACACTTGCGCCGCAATTTTATCCGGGCTGGACTCGCGTACTGGTTTTCCCGACTGAGGCGGCTCGGAAGATGAGTTTGCCTGATTGTTAACCTTAACAGACGCGGACTCTACGGATTCAACCGCCGGTGTCAGATCCGGTACCATGATCGACTGCGATGGGACAAGTAGTGACGGCGGGGAAGTTTTTGAGTCCGGAGGCGACTCATTCCTATCTGCCAGGCTTGTCGATGACGGTTGATTTTTAACCACGCGACTCTTTTCGGCTGGTTGAGTTGAGTCGGCTAGTTGGTTCGTCACCGGTTCCAGTTTTTTAACCAGTGCCATGATGGCGATCAGGCAAAAAGCGGTGATTGCCATAAACCGCATGACATCAGCCTCGAGCCCGGCGGAGCTGAATGAAGGTTTACGAATTTGCCTGGGCATTGGCAAATTCTCCAAATTTCAAGGTTCCAGGTGCTGGCGATATTTCTCCAACTAGTTGGGCGAGGTGCGCCTCAATTCTACCGAGTTGAGATACGAGTCCCTGCAGGTCCCGGGTTTCCTGACGATGAAAAAAGCTGTTTAATGCCGCGCCCAGGATCAATGTTTTTGCCAGCTGCATTAAATACCCGCCAATTGCACCAACGATTGTCGTTGTCAGCGCCAGCAAAATTCCGCCATCAACCAGTCGACCCAGTATTTCACTGGCACCGTCACCAATACGCTCCGGCGTCCCGAGTGTTGTTGACAGCGCACTGCGCATGCCGATGGCGGTCCAGACAACCCCGATTCCGATAAACACGTGGATCCAGACATCGCTCAGCTGATCAAGTTGTACGACCCTGACGAATGATGAATCGGTTTTGATCAGCCGGTCGAGATGCATCAGACTGGCGATATAGAGCATGAGCACCAGAGAAAACAACCAGAGACTATGCCCCAGGTTGAGTGCCAGCCAGGCCGACACTTGTGTCAGCAGGTCAACTGGTTGCACCGCAGCCATCACCGCTACGCCTGTGGCGATGCCAAGACTAGCGCCCGCTAAGAACCTGAGGCTGCCGGTAATCATTACAGGCTGCCGGCTTCACAAGCGCGACAGGTTGCCTCAAGGACAAGTTGGGTTTCCTTGAGCAAGTGGTCCGCACGGTAATAGGAGGCATTGTCCTGGCTCGCACGCACAAGACCGAGTTCCTTGTCGAGCAATTCGGTTTGCATGTCAGCCAATACCTTACGTCGTACCGGACAAGTCTGGGAGCAGTTGTTGTACTCCCCGGTGAGTGCTACGAATTTGACGTTAAAATAGCGGTTATAGATCGAAGATGCCTGGCGCTTGGAAATCAATCCCTGATCGCTCACCCGGACAAGAAAGTCACTGAACAAGCGTTTGTTGTCGGAATCCGGATTCTCGGCGGCAGTGTCCAGAAGTTGCGCCACGTAGTGATCAAAACTATAAACACAACCGTCGCTGAGTTTCTCTTCAACCTGTCGCATCGCCGCGGCGACGTTGGAACTTAATGAAACCGAGCATGCATCAACGGTTTGAGTGGTCGTGCATGAAGCCAGAATGAGTGTACCGGTGAGCACCATGAGTATGTGATATTTCATGCCTGTATCTCCCTTAAATTTCGAGTGGGCTTACAAAAGGAACGTCGCCTGCCAGAAACGGCACAGAAGCGACAGGTGGAGCATCGACGCTTTCTCCAAACAGGATGGTTTTAACACCGCTGACGACGGCAGCCATTTCCGGTGTAATTTGGCCGAATGACTGATTGAGTTGCTCCATCAAGGTCGCACGCGCAATCTCTTCCTGGGTTGCCGCAATCAGGCGAGCGGCTTCGTCCATATCCAGATAAATATCGGAGGCAATCACCGCCAGAGACTGGCTGTTCCCGGTCTGGCGCGTGGCGACCAGGTCATAATATTCCTTGAAACGATCGGAGAGTCGCACCCCTGAACGACCGCGCAATGCGATGGGCGATTCGTCGCTCGTTGCCTGCGCAACCGTACCGAGGAGCGCATCCTGCAAACTGGTGGCGGTTGATTTTTGACCAAGTTCGGTACGAAGCCTTTTCTCCAGACTCGTCTTTGTATTGGTAACGGCCCGCTCCATGTCAGGTAGTCTTTCGGACATCACGTTCAGCATTTCCAGGTAAGTACTACCGAGTTGTCTGGCAATTCGCTCGCAACCGGGGTCCTCATCCGCACCGGCGCACTGCGATTCTGTAAATAACTGCTGCTGCAGATCGAGGCGAGTAATGACATTCTGGATGTTGTTTTCCATTTCTTCGGCGACCTGGCTGGTCTCGCGTATATCTTCCAGCACGGTGGTTGGAAAAAGTCGCATGGTTGGTCCGGTCGGCTTTGCACCGGCGGTGTCGATCAGGCAGGCATTGAGAAGAATACCTAAGCATATCGCTTGGATCAGTCCTGGGTTTTTCATTGTTTCCTCCCACGTTGTGTTTGAGTCGTTAGCTTGCATTGGTTTCTCCTGGCAGCTCCAGATTCTCTGATATGAATGGATCATCGACTGGTTGGACATGTACACGCAGGGGCAGGCGTGCCCCCGGTTTGTCCCTGACCGTGCGGACAAATTCTTTGCCCTGATAGCGATAGGTCACCTCATATCCGGTGAGCTCTCGTGTCGGGTGGTTGTCGCGGACAATCGAGCATCTCTGTTGGTACCGCGGTTCGTCGCTCGTGCTACTCCGTCGATCCCTGGCACTTGTGTTGGCGATGCTCATGCCAACTAACGATCCCGCGAGTGTCATCGCTGTTTTTCCCCGCCCTCGTCCAAACTGGTGCCCGATCACGCCACCAATCAGGCCGCCGAGCAGTGTCGGCAGGGCCTGATTGTCTCCTCGGCGGAAACGCTGAGAATTTTTTCGATCATGAGGGCCGGAACGACGATTGTGCAGGGTCACGTCATGGCAGACCTCCCGTGATGTCGGCTCGAAACCGACGTCATACACGGGTTGCACATGCACAACTTCACCATAGCTCAAAAATGCGGGAGCTTCCTCGGCGCCTTGCGCGAGGCACGCCATGATCGAACCGAGCATTAACACTAGCGCTGTGCCTGAATTTTTCTTCGTCACATTCGCTTCCTCATTGGAAGTTGTTGAATAGTGACGATGAGACTAAACGAACGTTCTTGAACAGAACCTGAACGAAGCGCGGCTGGCGGATTGTCTTTTGTTTAACGGAGGTGAATGGCACTTACTTAAGGCTTCAGAGATTGGCGTTTACGAATCTGACCACAAGTTGAAAAAAGTTTGTAGCCGCGAGAGTGGATGACCAGCGGCAAGGGGATGCCTGTCTTTCCGCTGCGAATAGCGCCAGGGATGGACGCGGGATGGGCCATGGATGGTCGGGGGCGCCCAGCCCACTGAGCTGAGGAAAGACAGGCATCCCCTTGTCGCGCACCCTCTGTGACAGGGTGCGATTTGGGCTTAAGTAAGTGCCATT
>JAJFKA010000111.1 GCA_021773555.1 Gammaproteobacteria bacterium | reverse complement strand
GGTTACTTTACAGACCCTGATGGGCATCTTTGGGAGGTGGCGTGCAACCCTTTCACATGGATCGGACCCAGCGATGATACAGACACATGAGATGAAGACGAGGTCGTTCCCGTATCGGTTCACGCGGACGTAACAACCTGCTTGGCTTGCGTACGCAAGATGTGCATAAAATACCGGACGACTAACGTGTCCACTTTTTGTGGGTAGGACCAAGAGATACACCCGGGACTTAACGAGGGAGAGCATATTGAAAATATCCATGGTAAGCATGCCAGTGCGAGACCCTATTGCGGCGCATGATATCTACACATCAAAGCTGGGATTTATCTCGAAGGAGTTTGATGCTGACTCCAGTTTGGCAGTAGTAGTCTCATCGGAAGACCCTGGTGGGACAGAGTTGCTGCTGGAGCCCTGTCAAGGTTCGTTCGCCGCCAATTATCAAAACGCAGCTTATGAAGCGAACCTTCCCATTATGGTATTCAGCGTCGATAATGTTCACGTGGAGATGGAGAGACTGAAGGCGGCAGGTGTAATCGTGCGCCCAGACTTAGACAAACCCGAGTGGGGACTTACGAATTTGTTTGAGGATGGCTGCGGGAACTTACTCATGGTTCAAGGATCATCCACCTAGCATGCAGTTATTGAACTCATCCCTGGCTAAACACAAATTGCTAAAGGTGTTTTTCATCTTACTGGGGAGCTATATAGTATTGGTTCTGGGGTTTGCTTCATTTGTGGTGTACCAGGGACAATCTCACGCAGAACGAGGTGTAAGCGTCGACGAGGACTGGGTAGAACTTGTAACGAAGGCTGATGCTGGGAACGAACAAACAAGTATCCTTGCTGGAGTTGAAGTTGACGGAAAGCTATACGTGGCTGCAAATCACTGGCCCCGTTCCTGGTACCTCCGTGCAACCAAGAACCCACAGGTGTTTGTAACCTCGCAGGGTGTTCGGGCTGGGTATCAAGCGGTTCCGCTGGACGACACAGAACATGACTATATTGTTGGAGGATATTCGATGCCTTTAGTATTCAGAATTTTAACCGGATTTCCGCCACGACGTTTCTTAAGACTAGATCGGCGAGACATCTAACATGCAATTTAAGCCGCCATACTCCGCCGTGCCAAATCTCCACTTCGTTTGTATCCGCAAACGCGCCGTCAATTCGTCATGCCACTTAACCAGGTGTTGGATGGTATGACGCTAGCGGACCTCGGCAACATCGGAGAGTTTATTGGAGCTATTGGTGTTGTGATTTCGCTCCTCTATATCGCTGTTCAGATACGGCAAAATACTAAAGCGGTAAGATCTGCTACCTTCCAGGGAATTAGCGATCAGCTCATGAAAGTACTAAGTCTCAGAATCCAGGATCCGGCTCTTGCAGAGATCAGATGGAAGGCAGCCTCTGCACCTGACCAGCTAACCCAGCAAGAGTATAGTCGCCTCTCTGACCTCCTCGAATTCACTTTCATCGCCTACCAAAACATCTTTGTGCAGTTTCAGAACGGATTCGCGGATATTGAACAATGGAATGCTGTAGAAAGCTCAATACGGCGGTACGCGACGCTCCCTGGCTTCAAAGATTGGTGGCGGAGGAGTAGTAATGGTCTTCCTCATGATTTCAAACGGGTAGTAGATGAGATTGTTGATGAAACCGATAAGCATCCAACATGAAATTTAAACCGTCCTTGCGTGTAGTCGCGCTCCAGTCCTCGGAATTGCATACTCCGAGCTCGTCTGCAAATGGCCTCGCCATTGTATTGCAAATGCTCCTTCCGCAGTCACGCTGCTTAACTGAGTGTCTTGTGCCATGAAAGTCCGAGATGTAGTCGAAACTCTTGGGCTTCTTGCGGTTGTTGCGTCACTAGGTTTTGTCGGACTTCAATTGCGCCAAGAACATGTTGTCGCGCAAGGAGAACAATATCAGGCAAGATCAGAAATGCGGCTAGCCAATATTCGATCTATGATTGAAAGTGACACTGCGTTGAGCGTTGTTGCAAAGACTAGCGGATTAGTAGATACCGTCGAATTTACGAAGGAAGAGCAGGCCATTGGATTACTTGGTAAGCAGATGGGATTGGCCTCCTGGGACAACGTGCACTATCAATATGAGCTTGGCCTTCTGGAAGAGACCTACTGGTCGAAAGCACGAGAACGTTTCAAAGATGAGTTGCGGAATCCAGATCTTCGAGAGTTTTACGAACGAGCAGGTCAACGACAATCTTTTCAACAGCTCATTACTCAACTAGTTTCCGAAATCGAATAGCAGGCGTCTAACAACACGCCCTAAGGTGGGCCGCTCACGATATTTCATGCGGTTTGGGGAAAATTTCCTCTATATTCATTTGATCAAGAAACTGTCTTGAAAGTAAACTGTCAAGAGACCACTCAGAATGACACCTGACATAATGCTTAAGCCGTTCGCCTACAGGCTCACTCGGACCCGCACGCCGTGTATCTGGGAATTATGTTTCTGTGAGCACCAATGACTGAAGCAGAAATTCTGGAACAAATAGCCTTGTACACAGACCGGATGTGGCTCCTGGGGCAATGGTATGTGGCAATTTCCCTCGCGGTAGTTACAGCTACTCACTTTGCCGCTAAAAGTCTGAACCTGGCTATTTTGATAGCAATAATTAGCTTGTATTCTTCCTACGCTGCTCTAGTCACAGTATCGTATTTGTGGAATTACAACGTTATGTCTGCGTTTTACCTGGATCTTTTCGAGTTAGGACCTGCACTCAGTGAAGGAAGTAGGGTATCGATGAGTGATCCATGGGGTCCGTATACAGCGAAACTTATCCCTTGGATAGGCATTGCAGTGTTCATCGCATGCAACGCTTACCTGATATGGACATATATGCGAGAAAACAAGATATGAAACATGACACCGTGGTCATCGAGGAAGCTGTCTTCCACACTGATTTAGCGCCATTAAGCTTTCAAAAATTGATTCTCACACTTGATCCAAGGACATCCGCGAAAGATCGATTGGTAAAAAGCGATGGTGCACATAATCTTAATCCTCAGGGCTTACCCTTGGGAGATCCGAATGTGATGCGTCGTCCCGTGGCACCCAACATTCAGTTTAAGCCGCAATTCCACCTAAGTTTCGATCGCCTGGACGTGCCCGGGAGATGTCGATGACCATCCAGGACCTGGGGGCATTAGGAGAGTTTATTGGTTCCCTGGTAGTGCTGGTTACGCTTATTTACATTGCGATTCAGGCAAGGGAATCCAGATCGATTGCGGCAGCGGAATCGGTTCGCCAAATGATGGCGAGTTTTTCAGAAGTGAATAAACCGATTCAAAATGATGAGATGGCGAAACTGATCAGAATTGGCCTCAACGATTGGAAACGACTGACCCGGAATGAACAAGCCAGAGTCCATATATTCTTCTTGGATGTCGTTACACACTACGCAAATTCCCTCGAACAACAGAGCTTGCCTGGGATGAGCGAATGGGTCGAAGTCTTTGAGAATAATGTCCTCGGAATGATAACAACCCCAGGGGGTAGTGAGTGGTGGAATATCATGAAACCCGCATTCGCCGACAAGATGCAAAGCAAACTGGTATCGAGGCTAGCTGATCAGAGTTCGCTGCCCCCTGCCTGGCCAGCGTATATGCCGTGGTTTGGAAGTGATGATTAACCCGCACGCTCATACCATCCCCTCCATACCTGCGACGCTTTACTACCTTTATACGTCTTATGAGGAGGTATCTCTGTGTCTAAACTAGAAGCGACCGGTAAGTGTTTGTGCGGAGACGTCACGCTTAGTGGGACGTTCGGGGAAAGTGTCGGAGCATGCCATTGTGAAATTTGCCGGACGTGGGGCGGCGGCCCACTACTAGCGCTTGATGGAGGTGAAGGACTTGACGTTTCGGACGCGGGCGCAGTCACGGTGTTCGGTAGTACCGATTGGGCTGAACGTGGTTTCTGCTCAAGGTGCGGCACACATCTATACATCAGAGTAAAAGGCTCCGGGCGCTATATCGTTCCAGCAGGTATTTTCAACCTCGATCATCAACTGAACTTTGACCACCAGATATTCATAGACAAGCAACCGTCGTACTATTGTTTTGCAAATGAAACCCAGAATATGACTGGCGAGGAAGTCTTCGCCCAATTTTCAGATGGCGATGAATAAGGTGTTGAAATCATTGGTTTCGGGGGATGTCAGGCCTGTTGTTCGGACGCGGCCTGTCATTGAATTCGCTTTCCGAAACTTACACGCCACTTAACTGCGCAGGTTTGGCACTCGGAGTAGACTATGTCCAGCAACCGAAAGAAGTCCATACCAGAAGTTACTGAATCGTTAACTTACCTGTCTAATCGAACGCCAGAAATGGCCTTCTCCGATGGAGCAGGTGGTGCATTCGCGCTACTTTCTGAATATCGTGATGGTGCGGTCTATGTCGGCCACTACTCCGGGAGTAGTGAATGGGAAAGGCATTCCAATGGGGATGAAATTGTTATGGCGCTTGCCGGAAGCACAACTATCGTCCTGCGAATTGATAGCACAGACGAAAAGATTGACTTGAAGGCTAATGAATTACTTGTAGTACCGCGCAACACCTGGCACCGGTTTGAGGGTTCATTGGATTTGAAGGTGATGACCGTTACGCCACAGCCAACTGACCATAGCCTGGAGGACCCCGGTGCCTAATATAAAAGAGAAGCCGAGCAGCAACTCCCACGCCGCACACCTGGGTGTTAAGTGAACATGGATATTCCCAAAGCCAGTCGACCGAGCCTGTCGGGTTACATAAACGAGACCATGCTGCTTCCCTGGCCCTGGGTCTCGACCCGAATGGAGCAGGCGCGAAACTATTGGATTTCCACACAAAGCCGCGGATTTCCAAGCTCCCGGCCGGTCTGGGGGATATGGGATCAAAGCAGGCTGCTATTTAGCTCTGGATCGCAGATTGCACGAAACATCTCCCGAGATTCAAAAGTACAAGTTAACCTTGAAAGTGGCGATGAACTGGTAATCATCGAGGGTACAGCCCATCCACTCAATGAACGCGATCTCGAATTCTGGGTCAGGGAGTATAATTTAAAATACAGCTGGGATATGCCGCATTCAACGATCGACGTATACGAAGTGAGGCCAGTAAGAGTTTTGGCCTGGATTTGTGATTCCTCTGGACAGGATGGGGGCGCACTGTTTACGAACTCTGCAACAGAATGGAACTTCGAATAGTGGGGTCGAGGTAAAATTTACAAAATGCGCCAGGGTATTGGTGGCCGACTAAGAACAATAGTCCAATTTTACCCCGACCCCAATTATTGCCGAATCATTCGTCAAAACCCAGAAAGGTCGCAGCTGCTTCGACGCTCTTGCGTTCCGAGACTACCGCGTTGGCAGGAAAACTTTCATCCGGCCAGCCCAGCGCAACAGCCTTCATGATCACCTGGTCTTCAGCAATACGCGCATGCTCGCGCACCACCGGCGACTGCATAATACCCTGACTGTTAATCACTGCGCCGAGGCCCCGGGACCAGGCCGCATTTACCAGCGCTGTGGTTACTGCGCCACAGTCAAAGGCAGTGTCATCGCTGTCTGCCAGCACACGGTCGTAAGTAATAATCACACAAACCGGAGCATCAAACTGGCGGAAACCGCGCAGCACCCAATCCTGGCGTCCCTCTTTATCTTCACGTGCGATGCCCATGGCGGTGAACAATTGCTTGGCAACTCCAACCTGACGGTCGCGATGTTGCCCGGCAAAGGCCTGCCCGATGCGAAACTCACGCGAATGCGGCACACCCGCCAGATTTCGCTCAGTGTTACCGGCACGAATACGATTCAAGGGTTCGCCGGAGACAACAGTAAAATTCCACGGCTGTGTGTTCATCGATGATGGAGAACGCATTGCCAGCGCCAGCACTTCTTTAATCAGTGTTTTCGGCACCGGATCGGGTTTATAGCCTCGAATGCTGCGGCGTCCGAGCAAAACATCATCAAACTGCACGTTAAATCTCCTTGTGTGAATTGGTGCATAGTTTACGGTATTGCCAGGATAAAATAATTGAAGAACTGGGATCGGGGCAAATTTTATAACAGCGTTACAACAGCCGGTATGATTTCGACCGCGCTCTCTGCACGTTTTGCGGTTGCTCGATCAACATCCCAACTGCGGTCGAAAATTCCCAAGGTCCAAAACATATTTTTACAATAGTTCCTGAATCAGTCATCGGCACATCTACAGAAATGCAGGGCAGAATACAGGCTGAGTACAACTTGTGGGAAACACTACAAAAGGTAGCGTAAAAAGGGAAAGTTGCGGGTGTAGATTTCGCACCGACACGGGGACGTTCAGACTGATTGGCCTACCTTGGAGTAGACAAGCGATCCTCAGTAGGGGCAGATGCATTTCTGCTTCAGGTCAAGGGCTACCCGTGTACTAACAACCAACGTTTAGTCGTTTAGTCGTCTATTCTCTTATTTCAGAGTCTGTGTTGAACGATCGCTGAGGCGATGATGAAATTTGTCGCCGAATGCGTCATTCTTGGCACGGTGCCACAACGAGCGGAGCAGCAATGAGTATCAACAGATTGACCTGGGGCGTGAAGGCCAGCTTTAGGAGTTACGTCGAGGCCGCCGGTGGGACCATCACCTTGAGCGACGGCGCAACCCGCGCCGAGGATGGATCCTTCGTCTTCCCGGCATTACCCGGCGGCGACCTGGTCTTCGCATCGGACGGCAGCGCAACGGGAGCGGTGCGGTTTCACGGCACAGTCACGTTCGATGCCCACGGCGGAATGCTCAAGTCAACGCTCGCCGAGTTGAGCCTGGAGGCTGGAACTGACGGGCTTGTCCTGACCGCACTGGAAGCGCCAATGTACAAAGGCCGCTGTGCGATCGCCAGGCTGGGCCAGGTTGAGGTCGGCGCAGGTGATGCCATTACCCTGGTTGCGGAGATCACACTCGACGGCATGTATCAGATCGCCGACAATTACCCGCCAGGTACAGAACTGGACCCTTTGCAACTGAACTAAAGACGAAGGCTCGTTTATGGCGGAAAACGGAATTTAGTAGGGGGTCGGGGTAAAATTTACAAAATGCGCCAGGGTATGGGTGGCGGGGTAAGAATAATAGTCCTATTTTACCCCGACCCCATTTATTCAATTATGCGGCTAGATAGGGGGTAGCCAGCCGTTGGCCAAGCGATCTAACATTTTGAGACTGTGGGATCTCATTCGTTCGTCCCAGTCTAGCACCTCCAAACACAATTCCAGAGTTGCAA